>JBCCBL010000293.1:0-4001 GCA_039034055.1 Verrucomicrobiota bacterium
ATGGGCAGTTCCGGCTTTGATTCGCGAACACGCTTGAACAGTTCGTGCCCGGTGAGTTCCGGCATTCGTTGATCGGTAATGATGAGGTCGAGATCTTCATTCTCGGTGCGCTCAAGGGCAGAGAGTGGGTTTTGCTCGGACGTCACGTCATGACCCGCTTGCCGAAATATATCGGTAAGGAGCTGGTTGAAAGTGGCGTCGTCGTCGACTATGAGGACTTTGTATCCCATCGTTTTACGCTGCTAAACATCGGCTTGCTAGGTAGCGCTCTTGAGGAGCGCCCGGCGGCTGTCCCTGGAATTCCTCTTAATTTTCAAAATTCTCTGCGGATCGACCAACAATTCATGGAATCTTGATAACCATAAGTATTTAAAATACTTAATAAATAAATTGCTTTGATATTAGAAGCATTTATCAAAGGAACCATGCACATTGAAAACCTGCGAATTTTCTCTGATCTCGTCGACAGCGAAAGCTTCTCACGGGCTGCGAAGTTAAACGGCATCACCCAGTCTGCGGTGAGTCAGCAGCTGCGAGCTATGGAGAAACATTTCAATGTATTGATCGTCGATAGGAGCCAGAAACAGTTTCGACTGACCCGCGAAGGCGACAAGCTCTACGATTCGGCTAAGGAAATACTGCACATGTATGAAAAGCTCAATTCGGAGCTACAGGAGATGAAAAAGGTGATTAGCGGTACCATCCAGCTCTCGACTATTTATAGTATTGGGCTTCATGAACTTCCGCCCTACATCAAGAAGTTCATGCAAAAATTTCCATCGGTGAATGTCCGAGTGGAATATCGTCGGGCAAATCTGGTTTATGAAGATGTGCTCCACAATAGTGTGGATTTGGGTTTGGTTGCCTACCCGGTGAAGATGCGTCAATTGGAAACAATTCCGTTTTCTGAAGATGAATTGGTCGTCATTGCTTCCCCGAACAATTCTCTCGCGGAGCACACTACGGTCGATGTCCGCCAGATCGACGGGCAAAAGATCATCGGGTTTGAACAGGATATCCCAACTCGGAAGGCGACCGATAATATTTTTAAGGACGCTCAACTGGATATCGATCCGAGCATGGAGTTTGATAATATTGAAACCGTAAAACGGGCGGTGGAGATTGATGCGGGCGTAGCGATAGTGCCATCGGCGACTGTCCAGCAGGAGGTCTCTCAAGGCCTTCTCAGGCAGATTCGCATCCGAGGGGATTCTCAAATGCGCCCCCTGGCGATTATCCATCGCAAGGGACGGGTGCTCACTCCTGCGATGAAAAAGTTTATTTCGCTTCTGACGAATGGAGCTTACCCTGCAACTGGTGAGGTAGCTGAAATTGAGGATACGAGCGCGGAAGTCGTTCCTTAATGTGTTGAAAGTAGGTTATCAAAAAAGCACTGGACCCCATGGTTCTTAGCTCGATAAGTTCACGCGATTGAGCAATGCAAAGAGAGTTGAAGTTGTAGCAGTCGCTGCAATGTCGGTGGATGGAATGATCACATTTCACGATCGTCCTGGAAACGCATTCACGTCGAGCGCTGATAAAAGGCACTTTGTGGAGTGTTTGCAGGCCTTTGATTGTTCGGTTTTGGGGCGCAATACCTTTGAAGCTTCGAAAGACTTTCTGCTGAGCCAGTTGAGTTCCCGACGACTGCGCGTGGTTATTACCAGCAATCCGGATGATTATGCCGATTTAGCGGTGCCTGGGAAACTTGAGTTCTCTAAAGATGGGCCCGAGGAGATTCTGCAAGGGCTTACCGAACGCGGGTATCGAAAATGCGCCCATTTGGGAGGCAGTGATGCCTATGCATCGTTTCAGTCGGCCCAGTGTATTGATGCTTGGTGGCTTTCGGTTGAAGCGCGCATTTTCGGTTCGGGTCGGCCGCTATGTCCAGGCACGCATGACGCGCATCTAGCAGTCGAGAGCGTTGAGCGATTGGAGGATAGTGATACCCTTTTGCTGAAATATCGCTGTATCTATCAATGAGCTATTGATGGAAAATGGGGCCGGTGTCACAGCATGATAAGCGTCCATAAAACGATACTTGTCTGGAGGACTTCCGAAAATCTTCTAGGGTGCGATCTGTCTTTTGCGCCAGAGGTGCAAAGCTTTTTCGGCTATCCAGGTGACCCACACCTTCGGGCCGCAACGGGCGGTGAAAACAATGAGTTTATTTTTCCAACCACAAACAATGATCGGTTTGCGTTTGAGAATTCCCTTGAACGATATGTCGACCACGGCGCCCGCCTGCATGCTCAAAAAATCCGTTGATTCTGGAGGTTGCTCGCTCAGTCCGGCGCGTTTAAAAAAAGCGGTCTCAGTGGGGCCTGGACACACACAATTTACCCATAGTTTGTTTCCGAAACCGGCGGCTCTGAGTTCTGCGTTTAGAGCTAGGCTCCAATGGAGGACAAATGACTTCGTCGCCCCGTATGCGCCTAGGTAAGGAGTTGGTTGGAAGGATGCGGTTGAAGCGATGTTTACAATGGCTCCACCCCGTGTTCGTAAACTTTCGAGTAAAATTCCAGTGCCATGAACGAGTGCTCGCATGTTTAAGTCCATCATTTTCAAGGTCTTGTCCAAAGGAGCGCTGTCAAACGGTCCGTAGACCCCAAATCCTGCGTTATTTACAAGGAGTATTGGCCCCTCTAATGCTTTATATTCGAAGCTCTTTAGAATTTCGTTAAAAGCCTGTTTAACCTTAACATGATCCTCTAAATCAGCCGAAATATGTTGGAAGGCCGGAACCTTTTCATACGGTTCAGGTATCTTTCGAGAGATATTCCAAATGCGGAAATTTTCATCTGCCAGTTTCAAGTTTTCTAAAAAGGCCAGCCCAATGCCTGAAGAACCTCCAGTTATTATAGCAGCGGAGAAATGGGATGTAATGTCGGAGGCAGAGTTCATAATTTTGCGCGCGTCACCGGTGGATGCGTGTATGTCAAACAACCAACCAAGGATAAAAGCATGAAGCAACACGATGTCATCATATCAGCAAATCACTTCGATTTAACTGAGTCTATCAAGAACATCGTTCATCAGAAAGTTGAAAAACTGTTTCAACACGAAAGCCGGATAATTCGACTACGCGTCGAACTAGAACAAAAACATAACTCCAAATCTAGGGACGAATTCGTTGCTCGAGGGCTCCTGGAGCGCCGCGGACCGTCTATTGTCGTTTCCGAATCTACACAAGATCTCTACAAATCAATTGACCAAATGGTGAGTAAAGTGGACCGCCAACTTCGCCGCAGTTCCCGCTTGGGGCGTGTGAAACGTAAACAGCCTCACGACATTGATCTGCCGTCGCAGCTTCCGAAAGTGAACGCTGCCTGATGCCTTAAATTTTCTTTAAACCGAAGCCCATCTTTCGCCGGATGGGCTTTTTTTGTGACCGAGCTTAGTTCTACTTGTTAAAATGAATTAGAAGATCAAGACCCGTTCCTCCAAACGCTAAAAATGAAGCACGAATGCACACGGATTTACACGAATCGTTTATTTCTTCGTGTGGATTCGTGCCCATTCGTGGTTAAGAGAAGCCGTAGAGACCCTTTGACCCAGTAGAATTAGAGCGATTATGAAAGGATTTCAGATGGATGGAGGGGTGGACTCTTTAGGAATTTTAATCTGCGTCCTGGATCGATATCTTTGGGAAGTGCTTCACCGCTGACCAGGTATCGAGCAAGTCTCTCAGCACACCACGGGCCTTGCGATGCCCCTTTTGAGCCGAGGCCGTTGAGGATGCAAAACCGGGGATCGGATGGGTGGGGCCCTGCGTATGGTTTGGAATCATTGGTACCCGGGCGAATCCCGACACGATGCGCGCGAATCTGGGCCTGCGTAATATCTGGAATGTGATCCTGCCAAGCTTCGAGCAATGGGACGGCGTCTTGGGTCTTTGGCACATCTTCGAGATTTTCCCAAGTATAGGTTGATCCAACGCGTCCCGTGTTTGGAGAGATGGGAAGGAGCCATTTTTCGCGATTGAGAATATGTTCTGGAAG
>JBCCBL010000294.1:0-3978 GCA_039034055.1 Verrucomicrobiota bacterium
CCGTTAATATCACTGGTATGGACGTGGATTGAAGGTTTTCCAACCAGTGGTCGATGGAGCATAACAGTTGCTGTGTTTAGCCGATCACTCTGTGTTAGATTCGGTCCATTATTGCTATCTTCAACTGGACCAAAGTTAACATCTCCGAGTAGAGTCATACCTCCTCCCTTACATTTTGTATGCCATCCCAAGGGTGCTACCAAAATACCCCCCGAATGACCGCTGTTCGGTAGGATAAACTCGATTTTTAAAGATCGGCCTTCTTTAATTTTGAAACCAGAGATATTGTCAATCGGCAGGTTATTTTGACCGGAGTCTTTGACGGAAAGGCTTCCGTTTGACCGGAATATAAAGCCGATGTAGTTAGTGATATCCGGTTGATTGATTGGTAATGGCATAGTTTTACTTATTGTTACTTGATTTTAGATGTTGTTGAAGAGAGTGGATTGCGTCGTTGACGTTTGCAAAGGATTGAGATTCGGAGGCGCGGTTGATACGGTCGCAGTGTTGGGCTATGGTTTCCATGTCAAGGAGCGCGGCGGCACCCTTGGTGTAGTGAGATTTATAACACAGGGATTCCCAGTTTTGATCGCTGAGGTCTTCGAATAGCTCCCGTGTTGTCACCAATGCTTCGGTCAGGAATTTGCCTTTGAATTGGTCGCGTGCACTTTCTGCTGTTGAGCTGTTTTCTGCTGCGGGCAAGGTGACTTCGAATCCGGTTGCGGCGTTGATCAGATCTTCGATGGAAACGGGTTTGGATAAAAAGGCGTCCATGCCGAAAGCGAGTGCTTTTTGCTTTTCTTTTTCTTGAGCGTGAGCGCTGAGTCCGACGATGCGTAAGGATTTGTCAGCCTCCCGAATCTTTTGGGTCACTTCGAGACCTGATAGTGAAGGCATTGAAATATCAAGGATCGCTAGATCGTATGCGCGATCCATGAGCATGGCGACGGCATCCTGCCCGTTGCGTACGGAGTCGACATATGCGCCGTTAGACTCTAAAATTTGTTTTAAAAGTCCGACCACAATTTCATTGTCTTCGGCAACAAGAATTCGCCGGTTTTCCAAGGGCTTTTGCGAATGGGCAGGAGATGTGGGGACTTCGATTTGCGTAATGTCACAGGCTTCGGGTGCCTTTGTTTGCCAAATAGCAGTCATGGTCGTTCCAATACCAATTTCACTGCGGATGTGTATTTCGCCTTGCATGCTTTTGCATAGACTGCGTGCGATGAATAAACCGAGACCTGCTCCATCTTTATGTTCATGATCTCGTAGGCGCTCGAAGGGTTCGAACATGGTTTGTTGTTTTTCCTTCGGGATACCGGCACCCGTATCCTTGACATTCAGAATTGAAGTCTGGACCCCATTCGGCTCGTCATTTAAGGCCAAGCTCACTTCGACTTGACCGTGGTCTGTATACTTAATGGCGTTTGCAATGATGTTGTCACATATTTGGCATACGCGGGTGGGGTCCCAGAATACGTGTTTATCGTCGTTTGGAAAGTGCTGCAAGAACTCAATGTTTTTGGAACGAGCGGTTTTCTCATGAGAGATGAGAGACGCTTGAAAGGTATTTTTGATGGTAGTGCGCTCGGGTGCGAAATTGAATTTACCGGATTCTAGGGTTGATGCGTCGATTAGGTCATCGACTAACCTAAGTAGCTGTCTCGAGTGACTCTGCTGGGAGCGTATCCAATGCGCATGGGTTTCGGTGATTTGATCAGTCAGCATGAGTTCTGCATAACCGATAATACTTTGGATGGGGGTGCGCAGTTCGTGGCTCACTTGAGCCAGGAGGCTCGTTTTCGAAGCGTGAGCGCGCGCTTCGAGAAAGGCCTGTTGTTCTGCTTCTTTTGCTAGCTTTTGGCGCTCTCGATTGCGTTGCAGCAAGATAATTACGGCGATGCTGACACCGACTACGGCTAGAATTTGTAGTCTGGACTGCGCCTGGACCGAGAGCCATTTGCTGGAGGTCGTATGAATGACAGACCATCCGAGCACTTCATTTTCTTTTGAGAAAACGGGTACCCATGCGCCGACGAGCGATCCCCAGGGTAGCGTTTCTGGTCCGCGGACGAATTCAGTAGGGTTTGTCAGTGCGTCTAAGTCAGTGGTATTGACGATTCGATGACGGATGTTATAAATTTCAGTTTCAAATCCTTCATCAATAGGCAATATGGCAGAGACGAGTTCATTGTCTTTGATAGTCGCGAAATGTGCGAAGGCGATGTCGGAGTCTGATCCCTCAATCTCTTGATAGTATTTCCGTATGTTTTGTATCTCTGGGTCGAGGAGTGCTGGAGTGTGATAGGTCGAAATGGGGCCAATGTAGTTGTAGTGCTCTTCGGGATTTATTAGGCTAAATCGGTTTTTGACCCAAGGTCGAAGTGTTTCCCGGTCGAGGCTATGAGCGTATGCCTTGGAGCGGGCAAGGAGCCCGTTTTCGAAGGAAAGGCGCGCCTGGAGACCTGCAACATAAGCCAGAGCGAATCCGAGGATTAAGCAGATAGAGAGCGGTTTCAATTCGGGCAGGAGTGCCTTAGTTGAGGAATCTGAGAGATCCGATATTTGAATACGATAGAAAGAGATCCCGGCGGCGATCCATGCTACTGCGAAGGGTAGATTGAACAGTGACAGCTCAGTCCATCTGCGGGTTTCATCGGTCAGTTCGGCCAAAACCCCGTCGGGACTGAGGCTCACGGCAATCGCTGAAAATATTGCCAAATATTTTAGTCCAAGGCCTGGGGCTTTAGAGGTAAGGGTTTTAGGAAGGAGAGCGATGCAAGCGATTATTGAGCTTATGCCAAATGCGATTGGTGAGCGCTCCCCAGGAACAGCAGGTTGGGCGATATCCCAGGTTAAACCTGACGCGAGGACAATCCAAACGATCCATGCTTTAGTGCCGAGGGTGGGCCTCGCTAACGCTACCAGGGCGAGACCCATCGCAACTTTTGAAGAGCATTCGAAAATGATCGGTGGATTGACGACGTTTTCCGGAGGGAAGATTTGCCGAATGACTGTTACGACGGCTAGAACGCTAACCGCGAGCGACATTTGAAAATACCAATCGGGCAGGAATTTCCCAGGACGTCTGGCAGACCTGATTAGGGCCGTGTACCCCCAAATAAGGATGCAGACGAACCAGAGATAATCCTGGGAGATACTGAGTGGATCAAGGAGACTGTGTAGGAAATCTTTCACGATTTTGAAACCTGAGAAGGATCGAGACATTCGAATATTAACACAACGAGGTGAGCATTTTCCGGGCAATGGGTCCAATTTGACGGGAAATTTTCCCGAAGTTTACCCTCTGTTTCCCGGTACTTTTTTTGATGAATGAGCTAGGCTATGTGTCAAAGCTTCGAATCCACCTGATTCCTCTGAACTGAAATAATCTCAAAATATGAATAAAATAATGAATACACTGACCCGTAAGGAGCGCGCTCTCTCAGTGCGCCAAGAAGCCGCTAAATTGGCGAGTAAGCGCCCCCATCCAAGCCATGAAACCAATGGGGATGAGGTGAAGTATCGTTACGATGCATACAAGGATTTTAAATACAGCTACCTGATGTCTTTCACGAAAGGTTTGAAACATGATTTTAATAGCGGACTTGTCGAAGAAGCTGAGGATTTCGAACAGTTTGTAGACGCGATTGATTCGGGTGACCCGGTCGACTTTACCAATACTCCTTTGGGACCTTCGCGGTCGACAGGAGGTCCAGGAACGCTTGCCTGGGAGTCTGATCGAGGTCAGGGAAAAATCCCAGCGCGATCGACAGCAGTAGACGCGAATATCACTAGTCCAGAACCCGTCAAGGTAAGGGCTTGGGAAAGTCAAAGTGCTGGTCTCGCCTTTGATCTCGAAGGGCCCGATTCGCAGGCCGTCACGATGCCACCTGCTCCGGCCTTGGGCTCAGACTTGCTCACGCTGGAAATGGCCGAAGTGTATACGTGTGCACTTTTGAGAGATACTTCATTTGA
>JBCCBL010000295.1:0-3974 GCA_039034055.1 Verrucomicrobiota bacterium
CCCACATCCCTCTGCTAAGGAGTCTGATTTCAAAGGTAGGCTTTCAAAGGTAGTTGAAGTGTTGTGCGACGAAGAAGCCTATGATGTTTAAATCGATGACATCATATCACATCCAAACCGTTGCTGATTGATTTGATTGTATGTAGAGAAAATACGCTCTCATTGCAAAGCTATCATAACGCGCTATACGCCTGAACACTTGCTGAAACACCGAGTGCTGCTTCCATACATTTGTCGATGTTGTAGTATTCCCACTCTGCAAAACGTCCAAGGAGAAAGAGACCATGTCGCTCGAGAATCGATTTTAATTCATCGATCTCCTTTCGAGTTTCCTCATCCTGCACAACATAAGCTTTTTCTACCTTGTTGGTCTCGACAAGTTTGAGGTTTCCAGGAAGTTGCCCGATTTCTTCACAGATAACACTGTCAGCAGTATTATAATTAAATTCGACGACACAGGTCATTCGATCACTGCCACGGTTATTTGAGTCACTGAACTGCCCGGTATAGATAATACGGTGCGCTTCAAATTCGGGATCTGGAATATAGAGCCACGAGGTATCCGTAACATCACATTCACAGAATGCATTTTTCACGCCTCGCGCTTTCAATCGCTCAAGACGTCCCATGAGCTCATTGGCACGCTGATCCTCAATCTTTATGACACTGGATGCCCGTGTTATATCACCTGTATAAACAACAACATCATAACCATCTGCTCCATTAACAAATAAACCATCTGGAGAGACTTTTATATTATCGACAGGACACTCACAGCGAAGCTCTAGACCTTCAGCCAGGCTATCGATTATGAACTGCGAACCGTTTTCCTTCGCGTACAAGAAGGTCGCATGAACCATCTTTTTTTCGCCTTCTCTCTGGATGTTACTCAAAAGAATTTCCTCTACCGTAGGCATCGGGAGCTTTCCTTCGAGCCAAGATACTGGGATCTCTGCGAGATCCATACCCCAAATCTTATGGTTATATGGGAAGAAGTATCGCTCGCATAAACTTTTGCCAAAGCGTTTTATCAGGAAATCACCAAAGGAAGTAAACTCGCCTTGATCCGTAGCACTTAACTGTAAGAGCTCACGAACCACCTTCGATTGAAACCCTTCATCCATCTGATAAAGATGGTTCTCAATCGGGTAGCCAACAGTCTTTTCATCAATTGAGATTTTTGCATTTCTTTCCTTCCACGCAAAATCATTGAGAATAAACTGCTGCTCAAACCACTCTTTGACCGCCGGTGTTTTGGTGTTAAAAACATGTCCACCAAGCAGATGATACAAGCAGTCAGCCGTGCGCTTACACCGAATTAACCCCCCCAAGGTCGACTCTTTTTCGTAGATCACCACCTGAGATTCGGAACCGTCGGTCAACATTCGCGCTACTGAAACACCAGAAATTCCTCCACCAATAACTGCTATTGACTTATCCATATTCATAAAATCTCAACACTATAAAGTGGATTAATGTTTTATCGTCAAAGCAAAGCTTCTCAAGAATTTCCGAACGCTCAAAGGCACAGCATTAAGTCGCGGATGAGCAAAGGCTAAAGTTCGCATAAACAAAGCACCTGTCTAATATTGTTAAAGCATATTGCACCGAGGGCGATAGCTACCAAACATCCAGACTCCCACACTAAAACCCACATTCAGGCTTCCTATATTCACATTTCAAACACCTTTCGGTTCGCATGAATAATACAACCATGCTTAAGGTTATTCTGAGCTTATGCGAAAACAACCCTTCCCAGACATTTCAACAAGCCTACGCCTACGAAACAATATTTTCACCGTTTACATCGGGAATGAAGAGTTTCCTATACGAGCAAGTATTTATCCAAACGGGAATGTTGATCTAAAAAACCTCGATGTTTCACCGTGCCTGAGAACAGGTTATTTGCCTCTTGGAATCCTGCGAATCTCAAAGATTAGCGCCGGCTTACTGCTACCCTTTGTGCACCTTCACAACACCAAGAAGTTTCAGTTATGGCGACTTGATAGGAATCTAAATTTCGTCGCCCAGATCTCTGTCTCAGAAACTGAGTTGAAATTCCTATTACGGATAGCCTGCATCCGGCCAGATCCAGCCCAGTGGACAAGCGACGCCAGCGCAGAGGTTGCAGCCTTATTAAGAGGTGTCTATGCGAATTTAAAACCGATTCCAGCAGTTACCGACACCCAGCCCTTCACTGATTCCTATAAGACATCGGGCATCAACAGACAGCAAGAGTTTCTGAAGTTTGCAATTGGTGACCTCATTACGTTGTCATTCGCCGACCTCCTTGAAGACCTAGTTGCTTTCGCGCAAACTTTAGGATTCCCAGAAGACACGAGCTATGACGAAGCGGAAGCCTCATGGAATGAGTATTGCGATAAAGCACTCTGGAATGAGGCGCCGCAAAACCTGCCACATCAGTTTCGCTATGAATTTCTCCGAGAGATCCTTGCTATATTCCTCGAAAAGGATGTCAGTTTTAATCCCCTTGCTGGAAGGCACGAAGTCGCAAAAGCATCACGCTTTTGCAAGTTCACTTCCGATGGGAGGGGGTTCGAAAAATTCTGCATCCTCTCTTGTGGCGGCCTTTTCATTGTGGAGTTTAGGGCGGCAAGTTTTTCTGCCAGTACATTCGCCTATCAAATTGGAGAATATTTCATTTGGAAGCCCACATGCTTCGGAGGCAGTACCTGGTTTCGAGACCTCGATAACGCGATGGTCGATCATAGCGAAGTATTGAACGCAGCCTTGGCATCCTCACCGGCCACCTCCGATCGGGCTCTTTTGATTAACTCATCCGATCAATGTAACCTAGGCCACACCCTATGGAATGACTTTTCCGGCTTATACGTAGCAAATTCGGTAGATTCTCTTTCAGCCCGGACAGACCAGGCAACATATAAATCATTCAAGCCTGGTTTCGGTGGAATGGAAAACTATTCTGACTTCGCGGAACGGGCGGGCTTGCTTCCCGCGAAGACTAGGACTTTCTCAACCCTTGAGCAACAGGACGTCATCTTCGAGCACCCCAGGCCGGTGATCTTGAAGTCTCTGATCTTTTCAGAATCACTACGAGACGCAATCCATCGCTTCACGAATCAAGCTAAACTTCCCAGGAAGGGCAATCTCTACAAATTGAACGATCCCGAGTTTCAAAAGGTCACAATTCTTGTAAATGTCAGGACACACAACAAAACTTGGCGAAACATTCACGAGTGCTTTAGCTACTTAGTGACCGAACAATCCTTGGCCCAAAGCCTAAAGAAACTATGCATCGTGCTGGAATATAGCGACGGAGCAGAAGATATAGTTCAAAAGCTCGATACACACTTAAACGAGAACGGGATAGAAGTGATCCATGCCTATAACTTAGCAATCGGTGATCTAACGACCCTGATATCAAGATCAGACATGGCCGTTGCGCCTGTAGGAAGCGGTCTGGTATTGCCGACTTGGGTTTGGCACAAGCCAGTGATTACCCATGGAGACCCCAGACATATGAATCAACTTGAGTGGTGGGAATGCGTCCTTGATAAACAGCATCGGCTCAAGTCAAAAATTCTAGCGGTAGCCAACGAAGACATTCTCCCAATGAGAGATGCCTTTTACTCCGATTATGAAGTCCGGCCACAAGCATTCTCCACATTGATGATAGGACTGCTAACGCAACTGTTATGACGTTTCAAAATGATATTCCTTCAACAATCCTAAAAATGAGGCACATTTAATCCATAAGTCAGCCTTCCTCACAATTTACCCTGAATGCAGGTAGGTCACTATTTCTAAGTATCCACGCAAACAAACGGATAACGTAGGATATTTTTCGCACATTTGATTTTGAGTGTGCGTAGGAAGGTTCAGATAAGGAACCGATAAAAATGAGCAAAGATGAAAAGATCATTCGTCTGGATGAGGCGCAGTTGCGCGAGCATCTAGACCGCAAAATAACAGAGAGTGTCGAAGATACGCTC
>JBCCBL010000296.1:0-3949 GCA_039034055.1 Verrucomicrobiota bacterium
CGTATAAATTGCCTGACCCGCGAGAAACCCGTTTGCTAGGAGGCACGCCGCTTCGCAATGCCACATACTCGCTAATTGAGATTCAACTTTTTCGAGTATTTCGAAGTGTCCACGGTTGTTTCGACTAATTGGATTGTTGACGCCGTGCCGCTGAAGATTGGCAGTAAGGATTTGCAAGTATTCCGGATGCTTTTGCAGTTGTAGATAAGATGTTCCGAAAAGTTCCATGGGCAGGAATCACTCGCAGCTAGTGGTAGATTGCCGGTTAGATTTTTTACAGATTGAGGCAGTCTGAGCAGCCGAGTAGTAAGTCGATTAGAATAGGTAAATGGGTGCTTTGAAGTTCTGATACCGACTGACCTGGGAGTTCATAGGTGATCACGTGAAAGTCGTTTTCGGCACACCATGAACCGAAAGATCCGGGGGTTGGATAGCCGATCTCCCTGACCATCTTGAGGCCAGATTGCTCGGCGATCCAATTGCCCAAAGGGGAATCTTTTGGGTCATCGATACAACCGAGTGGGGCATGCAATGAAATGGTCGTTTCCGGATTTAGATGCTTCATGAGGTTCATGAGCCCCTGGGTCTCGGGTTCCGAGCCCGGTTTCTCACCTGTTGAAAACGCGACTCGTTCGCCGGCAGGTGACCAGCGTGTTTTCACGGGGGCCTCCTGCCAATTCGAGGCTGGAAAATTTCGATTTAATTCGACACCGCGAGCATTCCCGCGCGTCCCTAATAGAGCCCCGTCAGGATTTGCGGAGAGGACGACCGCACATCGTTCCGGGGTCGATTCAATAGATCGCAGAGCTTTGGACAGCAGGGCCGTGGTCTCCGTCTCTTCACCATGAATTGCGGCGAATATGAGGAGGTCGGTCTCTCCGCTACTTGGCAGCCATACCTCCAGGGGAAGTCCGCGGGTGGTGGTCCCATATCGTTTCGAGCTGAAGCGCAAGTGGCCGCGCATTTCAATTGGGATCTGCCTATTCATTCGCGTCTTGTTAGCCGCATAGATGCCAACCGGTGCTCAAGAAATCGGGGTGAACAGGGATGGCTCCAACTCCGTTGGATGGTGCGAGCGTTGCGCGGTTTAAGGTCCCATTTGCAAACTGGGCTCCTGCGAACGGATCGTTCCGAGATAGAGCCGCTCCGTCGAGATCGAGGGTATCGGCTAAGCTCATGAGATGGGCTGCACAGGAGATTAGAAAACTGGACTCGATCATACAGCCAATCATCGTCTTGAGCTTGGCCGCTTTGGCTGCCTTGAGGGCACGGACCGCTTGGTAGGGGCCTCCGGTTTTAACGAGTTTCACATTCACCCAGTCAAAAAAACGATCAATCTCATCAGAGTCTTTTTCTGAAAGGTAGGATTCATCAGCCATCAGCGGGAGCGGACTGCGCTGTTTTAGCCAAGCCTTGTCCTGGGCACTAGCAGTGCGCGGAAGGGCTTGTTCGACGCATCCGATGTATGGATCCTCGGCGAATTGTTCAATTTTCCGCAATGCACTTTCGGGCGTTTTCCAAGCTTCATTAGCATCCAGGCGTAATCGCTTTTGCGGTGCAGATTTCCGAAGGGCTTCCAGGTTTTTGAAATCATCATCCAAGCCTACTTTTAACTTTAAGAGACCGTGCTCTGACGCTTCGCGGGTTTTCTTCTCAATCATTTCCGGGACATCTAGGCCAATCGTGAAGGAAGATTCCAATTGTGTGGGTTCATCTGAAAGCTGCAAAATCGAAGAGAGGCTCATGTTTCTGTGTTTCGCCGCGCCATCCCACAGCGCAGTCGTCAGTGCGCATTTGGCCGCATGATTGCCATCGCCGATAGATTGAATCGCCGAGTCAGACATCAGGGGATCTTCAAACGATAGGACCGCCGGGTCTATCTTTTCGAAAAACCGAGCGAGGGTTTCCGGGCTTTCACCGTAGTAGGGAACGGGCGATGCCTCTCCAATTCCCAGATGGCCAGATGCATCTTCGAGCTTCACAAACACCGTTCGTGTGAAGTCCAGACCCCTTCCTCCGGCTCCCATTCGACTGGCGATGCTCCAAGAATTCCGCATTTCGAGGTCGAAAAATTTATAGGATATACGACTGAGTCCTTTCATAGAGGGATCTCCCGAATCAAATGATATGCCATAACGGAAAAAATCGCTGTTCAAATTTTGTCCATGCATCACCGTAGAAATTAGGTTTAATCCTTGAGTTGAAGAATTTGGAGCCTATATCTTTCTCGGTTTCGCAGACATTCGCCGTATCACATTCATAACTATCGAAGATTCCGCCGTGCCCACCGAGCAACTCACCGAAGAAGAAATTGAAGGCCTGAAGGACTCCTTAAAACGTTGTCCTGAGGGGACTTTCGAGGCTGCCGTAAAGTATCGCGAAACGGGCGACTCCTCTCTAGTCGAAGGAATCGTGATGGGCATTGTGAAGCGTTATCTGGAGCCGGAAATGCGCCCGAAGCTTGACGATGCTAAGGATAGCACATTGCTGATGGAGGACTTGGGGATCGATTCGCTCACCATGATGGAAGTGGTGATCTTGGTGGAGGAGACTCTTGGAGTGAGTTTTGACAACGATGAGCTGCGGGAAATTAGGACTTTTGGAGATATGCGTGAATTTATGACAGCCAAAGCGGGAGGCGAAAGTCTGGCGATTGATGATGCCAATGTGCAGATCATCCCGATTAATGATATTTTGGAGTGTATGCCGCACCAGGCTCCGTTCCTTTTCATCGATTCGGCAAAAATCGTCGAAGGTGAGCTTTCAGCTACTTACAAAATCCGCGGCTCTGAGGATTTTTTGCAGGGCCATTTTAAACATAACCCAGTGTTCCCGGCTTCCATTATGATCGAGGCCCTGGGTCAAGTCGGAGTGCTTTATCTCTTGAAGAGTGGCGCCGAGACCTTGGTGCGTGAGGTGCGCCCGGACTCGATTTACTTCACTTCTTGCGATGGGGTTCGCTGTCACCGAGTCTGCAAACCCGGCGATGTATTGACCATGACCATTACTCCGAAGCGGGTGCGTCGTCCATTAGCTACTTTCGAGGGATCGATCACCGTGGAGGGCGAGAAGACCGCCTACGCAGAATCGATCACGCTGCTCTTCGATTACGTCGAGGCGGCTCCACAGGGATAGGGTTCCCAATGGTAGAAGGATCGCCCGGTAGTCCGTCTTGCCCAGAGACGGGGCCGGTCGCGTATTTGGCGACGACCTTTCCAAAACTTTCAGAGACGTTCGTGCAGCGAGAGGTTCGAGGCCTCATCAATGCAGGGATGCCTATTGAACTACGCACCATTTGGGGTGGTGGCGGGGTTTTCGAGGGAAACCCCATCCTCAAGTTTTCAATGTGGGAGTTGGTTGGAGTTCCATTCTGGCTTTGTTTTTGGCTAGTTTTCCGGCCTCGGGTTGTGTTCAAGTTTTTAGGCTACTTGTTTAGGCGACCGAGTGATTATTTGAATGCTCAGGAAATGTGGCTTGGCGCGGCATATGGCTTGTTGAAAGCGCGAAGGCTGGAAAAAAGTGAAGTCCGCAAAATACATGCGACTTGGGCTACGATGCCAGCGACAGCCGCTCTGCTAATACAGCGTCTGACCGGTATTCCGTTTTCCTCGGGTGCACATGCATACGACATCTTTGTCAGTAATGGTGACGGTCTGCTTCCGGAGAAGGTCGAAGCTGCGACGTTCATTCAGTCTTCCAATCAAACGGCCCGAGAGGAACTTGCTGCGCGGTTTCCCGAGTGTGTCGACAAATTGTTTTGTGTCCGTCGATGCCTTGAAAATTTCCCGGAATTTAGTCCGAGGCCACCAAAAAATCCCCAGAAACTTTCGATGTTGTCGGTAGGACGCTTGGTCCCCAAAAAAGGTTATCATCGCTTGGTTGATTTGATTGCGGTCGCCAATCAAAGGGGACTGGAGTGGAGCTTGAAAATTGTCGGTGATGGGCCAGA
>JBCCBL010000297.1:0-3942 GCA_039034055.1 Verrucomicrobiota bacterium
CTAGGAGTTACCGGCCAGCCCCTCAACGATTCCTATACGCTGAAGTTTATGGAGGATCAGTTGATACAACTGAGTCTTCCACTTGATGATTTTCGGGTCGCTTGGTGTGGGGGCACCAGCAATGTGATGGGTGGAACGAGCTATGCCGCCCCGATAGTCACAGCTCTCGCGGTCCTCTTGCTTGAAACCTGGCCCACCGCGACCCCTTTGGAATTGAAGGCAATGCTCGTTCAACTGGCAAAGGAAGGCCTAGACCTTACCGAATTCTTGGTTTCCTCGGGGGTGATTGAGGGCGAAGTGGGCTCTCAAGCTTGAAGACCGAGATATCCGGAAAGACCGCAGTGAGGTTCCCTGGGTTAAAACGGTTTGGGCTCTCGAAATGTCTACGCGGTTCGGAGTTCGCGAATGCAATCTGCGAGATAGGTTACCCAAGCGGGATTGCTTTTAAGTTGAGTACAGAGTTCGTTGCGCTCCTTTTCATCTACCTCTCCTGCGGCGAATCGCTTCAGGGACTCGCGCGTCTTTTCATCTGGCATCTCATTTTCGGAAACGTGAGCAACTACGTCTTCCGCACTCAGATCCGCGATACCTTTAAGGATTTTCCAAATTTCTGAATCGTTCATTTCTTGAATAATAATGGGTTAATACAACATTGAGGGTCTCTCTGCCTGTGCGTAAGACGCGCTCGGCTTGTATGATTTCATCAAAAATCTTTTAAAACCCCTAGAACAGAAGTTTCGGAATCATTGCGGCTATCTGGAGAAAATCCTCCCATTGTAGGTCAAGCCAGGGTTCGCGGACTTTCAGGGCGTGCATGGTTTTGCGTTTCACTTGATTCATCGATGCCTGGAAAATGCGTGTCACGGTCGTATTGGAAGTGTTCCACATCATCGCTACTTCTCGCTGCTGGATGCTTTCGATAAATACGAGGTGAAGCATCAGCCGGTGCTCAAGCTCAACACTGTTGATCGCTTCTTGGACGCATTTCTGGAGCAGATCTCTAACGGCTCCGGTGGGATCGTCCTGGAGATCAGGGTCGGTTGCCGAGACATATTTGCCGAATTTTTCTTCATCGACGCTCTCATTTACCGTATTGATTTGCTTGCGTCGTTTGCTGTCGATGAGTCGATTGGTAGATACGGTCGCGAGCCATGTAGCCAGGGCGGAGGCTCCCGAGTAACGTGCCATCAAGCAAGGTTTCTCTGAATTCTCGCGGGGTACGCAGTCGCCCCACAGGTTTTGCACGATGTCCTTGGCTTCAATTTCAGTCGCCCCACGTGTGCGCAGGATGCCGATAAGGAATGATTCGAAGTCTTTCAGGCGCTCGAAGGCCTTGGGGTCACCGTTAACGCACGCTTCTGCGAGCATTAGGTCTTCGGCATGTTTTTCGGAAGCAGTATCTGAAGTCACGGAGGTGAGCTAATTGTGGACTGGCGTCAAAACGCTTAAAGTCAAGTAGACCAAAGGTTGCGATAAAGCAAGCTTTAGAACTTTTCCGGCTGCTAGGGATCTTTGTTTTCTGGAGGTTTCTCGAGAGGAGGTGCCCAGGTGGCGGCGCGCTTCAAGTCGGCCACATTTAGAGCGATTTTTCGGCCTCGTTCTTTTAAAATATTCTCAGCGGCTTGACCCTCATTTTCCTCAATCAAAGTATCAAAAATTTCCAAAGCCTTCGATGAATTCCCCCATTCTGCGTGCAATTCTGCGATTTCTAATATGATCGGAAGCGGTTGGTTTTTCCAGCCTGATGCTTGGTAACTCCACCCTGAGATGAGCGTCTGGAGTGCCGCTTTGCGATCGGAGTCCGCTTGAAGGCGGGCGATCTCGACTAGGAATCTTGGATCGGATAATCGGTCTTGGTCGGCGAGACCGTGTGCTATGGCGGCGGAGGTGCCTTGGGACTCTGCCAGCGTTCGCAAATAGAGTATCTCAGCGTAGATATTATCACTCTCCGGCGCTCTCATCGACTCGATGCCATTGGGGAACGGACGATACTTGGGGTCGCCAATAGAAATTGCCTGCCAACTGAGTCCAGTGATCGCGTAATAGGTAGCCTCCCCCCAGGTCTTACCTTCTCGCAAGGCTTCATAGATCATTTGAGGTTGGTGCGTGAGATGGAGGAAGGGCTCGAACACGTTGCCAACCGTGGCGGTAATTCCTCGATCTATGAGTGCTGGAGTCCAATGATGACTCCGTTTTCGCATCGAACCTGCGGAGCTGCTGTGTAGGTGGAAACCAAAGGCCCCAGGGGCGAATTGATAGTCTAGTTCTTTGAAAGGTCCATCGACCTTTGATGTGTACCAACCAAAATAAATAGCCGCGTCGTCGGTCCGATCTCCGATCTGAAAACGTTGCTTTCCCGGTTTTTCACTCAGCTCCCAGATGTCCTTAAGGATTTGTTCTTTGAGTGTTCGAAACCAATCGTCCCCCTGCTTGTGAGGCCCACCGATGTCGATGAGGGCGCGACCCCACACGCCGCTGCGCTCACCCTCAAGGGCATTGTCGACGAGTGCTTTTGCAGATTCGAAAGTCGGTCCATCTAGGCGGGAAACGCGCATCACCGCCCGCCGGCGAATGAGGCTTGGGGCCTTTTCGTTGAAGAGCGGATTGTCAATCGGACCCAGTAGGCGGTGATTGCCAGTTGGTATGAGGCTGAGATCAGAGTCTACGGCGCCTCGTAGGGTATTGAATTGTTTGACGAGTTCCGGTCCATCCAGCTTTGCTAACTCGACGTCATTTGAAAACTTTAAAGGCACTCCGAAACACGTCACCAAATATTCGATACGATGGGAAATGAAGAAATATTGTTCCCTTCCAAGCGGATCTTTCTTGTTGTCGAATATAGCATTGATTGCTCCAGCATCCTGCAGCGCGCGCACAAGTGGATTATAGATAAGGTCGATATATTCGCGAAATTTAATCGTCTCGCGCTGCGGCATCGGGAGTTTGATGATATTTTCGTCTGGGATACTGCGCGCGGTGGCGTAGTGAGAAGCCAGCAGGACCGATTGGTCTGAATTGGCGTTCGCCAATATCCAGATGTTTTCGTCCGCAAAGACAAACGTTCCATTGAAGAAACTAGTTACCGCGATAGCAATTTTTAATATACTGCGCATCGGTGAACTTAGACTAAACGAGTGACTCATTTGAAGAAGCTCATAAGGAAAAAATAGCCGGCATATATCGCGCCAAAGGATAATGTAAAATTTGCGATGATATGCCCAAATGCAGAGAGCCATTTGCCGTCTCCGAGGATTTGGAAAACTTCGAGTGAAAAGGTAGAAAATGTTGTGAAAGCCCCGCAGAATCCGATCGCGAGGAATGCATAAAAGGGGGATTCACTTGAAAGCATTCCTTGCTTGGTTGTTGCGAAAAGTCCACCAAGTATTAGACTTCCCATGACATTGGCCGAGAGAGTGCCCCAAGGGTGGTTTTGATTAAGCAGGCTGCTAATTCCAAAACGCGAAATGCTCCCGAGGGCGCCTCCTAGGGCGATTGAGAACATCCACAAAATATTCATGATGATAGGCTTATTTACCTCGAATTTGATTGAGTCGCTTCTGGTAGGCAAAGATACCGTCCTTCAAGCACTCGGCAATCGAATCAATACGGCTGCTTGACTTGAGGGCGCGTGCCGTCGTGTGGTGGGAGATAAATCCGAGTTCCAGCAGGACTGCCGGTACTTTGACCGCGCGTAGCACTGCAAAACGCGCACGTTTTACGCCGCGGTCGGTCTGTTCTTTAAAAGTTTCAATGAGGTGTTTTTGTATGGTAAATCCCGCGATAAGGTTCCAGGTGTCATTGTCGTTGCCAGCGTAACTTTTCGCATCTGAATGATGGCGTTTAGTATTTCGGGTCGAAGGTTGCCCTTTAGGAGTCATTACAAAAGTCTCAATCCCTTGAACGCTCGAAGAGTCTACCGCATTGAAATGAATGCTCACGAAG
>JBCCBL010000298.1:0-3921 GCA_039034055.1 Verrucomicrobiota bacterium
CAGCTCAGCTCCATCACGAACCAATGCATGATAGCTCTCATGCATCTTCCTCAGGTTTCCAGGCATATCGCCAACGGTCGTATTGATCTGAGCCAGGCCTATTTTCATCGTGTAAAGCAGAGAACTTCAGACCTTAAAGATACATAAGCAAAGCTCAAATTATCCGCTCGAATCTTGGCAAGAGCTGGTGTTGTAAAAAATCCTTGAAAAGAAACCCCGATTTCATTGTATCACGAGCTAAGATTGGATTAAATCGATTGTGAAATGAGTAGGTTTTCGTCATTTTTTGCGTTAATTTTGTTCCTCCTAGGTGCAACGGGATTTGCGCAGGACGATCCTGGTTTCACACCTGATCCGCCTAGCGATCCCGAAGAGCCAGTGGATGGCCCGCCTGATTTGGGTGATCTAGAATCGCCGGAAGTTGAACCAGACGTACCAGTAATTCCTTGGGACGCTATTCCAAATTCTGATGGGACTATCTCGATTCCAGGCCTTATTGATGAAGATGTGACCCTGACGGCGGATTTTGACTATAAGCTTACTGGGATTCACTATGTTATGCCCGGAGTGACGCTCACCGTTGAGCCGGGTGTAGTATTTTATGCAGAAGTGTATTATGGAACAGAAGATTCATTTACAGCTTTGATAATAACTCAAGGTGGATTCATTGACGCTCGAGGGAGCTCTGAATCCCCAGTAATTTTCACTTCGGTAAGGGCGCTGGAAGAAACACTCGATCATAACGATGTTGGCTTGTGGGGCGGGATTTCCATCCTGGGTAATTCACGGATTAACTCTGATGTTGACCAGATCGCGAGTGGCGAGGGAATCGTTCTCCAAAACAGTCTAACTTCTTTTGAAATAGTGGCTATTGGACGTCACGGCCTAAGCGTCTTAGAAGAACAGGAGCTGCTTAAATACGGGGGGAATGACGATACTGGCGATTCTGGTTCGTTGGACTATGTCTCGATAAGACATGCGGGTTCCCCGGTGACCAGTGCCTATGGGGAGGAGTTTCCGGCTCTTCTATTTGCGGGGGCCGGGGAAGGAACGACCCTATCAAACATCGAAGTATTCGCAACGGCAGGCGATGGTCTAAGCATCCGTGGAGGTTTATTTGACCTGAGATTTTTCTCAATCGCTTATACGCCCTACAATGCTGTCGACGTTGACGAGGGGTTTCGAGGGACGTTACAATATGGTCTCATCGTCCAAGCGGCTTTCGAAAACTCGTATTCATATTGGTGGAATGGATTTCGAGGTAATGCCATAGATCTCAGAGGTGCGCGCACTCCAGAGACGAATGTTCCTAGATCCAGCGCTCAATTTGCGAATCTTTCGATCGTTCAATTGAGCAGTCTAAATTATTACAATGATCGCGATATTTTCGCTTACAGAAGTGCCGCTGTTGGTAAAATTTTTAATTCAGTTGCGGTCAAAATGGGCAGTCGATTTGTAGGCATAGATGCGAGTTCTTCCTCGCTGGACAATAGGATTATCGAGGAAGCTTTTCAGTCAGGTGACTCACAAATTGCGGGGAATCTTTTTTATAATTGGGGACAGAATACCGAAATTGATTCTGCAGTATTTGAATTAGTTAATTTCGATGACTATCCCGGGGCCTTTGAGATTCTCGCGGGCGAAGGGTCTCTCAATAGCTTTGGTGATCCTGAAATTGGCGCATATATCGAGTCGAATGGGTATGTTTTGTTGAACTATCCAACAGATGGGTTGTTATTCGCCAATGAAAGCGTTTATACGCTTCCGGAAGACTCTCCATTGGAGCAAACCGATTTTAGGGGCGCTTTCGATGATGAAGACTGGGCAAATTGGACGCATTTAGCAGAGCTGGGGCATTGGGTGTGGACCGAAGAATTCGAAACTTCCAGCGACCGAGCCAATGAGGCACTCGACACGCTTGGAATCGAATTCAAAGATGCTGGGTGGTTCATTCTTGATTTGGACGATCAGCGAAATGATGGCGACTATCTCCGGGCGCCCGATTATAGTGGCACTGAGGCTAATCAAGCGGATCTACGCTTCGAAGTCGAAGGCCCAGCCCAGGTTAGCTTTGATTACCTGATGCATGATCCGTCAAATAACGGAGACTTTTGGATAAATGTTTATAGAATTTCTGAAGACGGCTACAATAACTACAATCGCTACACAAATTTCTATGATCTAGATACCACTGTAGGCAATTCCGGAGAATGGGCCGAATTTTCCTTAGAAATTCCGACAGGGAAATTCGAAATAATTTTGGAAGCACGACAGTATGGCTATTATTTCGGGCCGAATATGGATTTGTTTTTAGATAACTTGATAATCACTCAAAGAGAGGAAGAACTCGAACCAATTAATTATATTTATAATTACAACCGCGATTCACTTCCTGTTGAATATACTATTGATGTTGATGATTGGTTGTATTTGTATTTTTACCACGATCCGCTGATTAATCTGGAATATCAATGGTATCGAGACGATGAACCTTTAGCGGATCAGAACTATAATAATCTCAGCCTGAATATAGAATCGGTAACTGAGGGTGGTTCTTACAAAATTGAACTAATCGGTTCTGGAGGAAAGACTAGTGTTATTGAATATGCGCAGGTCTTTGTCCCTGATCCCTACGAGGGTAGCGATTTGGTGAATTTGGCGCTTGATACCGAGGGTGTTTTGTTTCGAAACGGTAGTGAGTTTCGCTTGATAGAAGATGCGACGCGAAACGGGGGAAGTTATCTTGCGAATCCGCTATATGATAGTGGCGGTGAGAACGAGCACCGATTAAAATTCGATGTAGTAGGACCAGCCAGGATTGCTCTCGATTACTATGCCCACGATCCTAACGTAACAGGATACATTGAGACAATTATCTCGAATCCGAATAGTTACCTGAGTGTTAATGAAATTCGCGATACTGCATATTCGGGAAATGACCCAGAGTGGAAGACTCTAGAGATTGAGATCCCGAATGGGACTTTCACGTTGGAGATTTTTGTTCTGAATTACTGGGGAGGCTCCAGTGAGGATTTAGATTTGCGCTTCGATAATTTGCTTATAGAGCAGCGTGATTCTGAACTGGCACCTCTTGCATACCTCTACAATAGTAATCTAGAAGATTTCCCGTCCGATAACACTGTTGAGATCGGCGAATGGTTATATCTGTATCCGTATTTTAATACTCTTTCTCAAGTTGAGTTACAGTGGCTGCGCGATGGCGAATCTATACCGGGAGGAACTTATGATTATTTGTATATGCCGATTGATTCAACCGAGCAAACGGGCACGTACAGCTTGCAGTTAACGAGTCAGCAAGGGGTTACGAGTGAAATACTGATTGCGAATGTTTACGTTCCAGATCCATATGCAAATAGCGAAATAGTCAATCAAGCATTGGACACCGAGGGCCTACAATTTAAAGACGTAGCTGAGTTTTTACTGGTTCAAAGTGATAGTGCGGAAGGCGGGTCCTATCTTGAAGCTCCCGCATATAAAGATGGCGGAGACAACTATTGGGAGCTTGAGTTTGAAGTGGACGGTCCCGCAAGAGTAAGTTTCGAATATTTTTTACAAGACCGGGAATCGAGAGGATATGTCAGTTTTGGTTTTTCGAATCTTGACGACAGTGATGGTCGTACTCGAAATTTGGACTACAAAAACATCCATAATACCAATACGGTTAGTGAGTGGATAAATTTCGCTCAAGAACTTCCGAGCGGGTCTAATAAAGTGACGATATATGTGGAAGCATACAATTCAGATTCAACTGATGGGATGGTCTTTAGGCTCGATAATTTAGAAATTGAAGAGCGAGCGCAAGAGCTTGCTCCTTCAAATTACACGGATGACAGTTTCTTAAACCACCTGCCACTAGTGATGGTGTATGAGCCTGGTGTCGTAAAGCTGAGATCCGAGTGG
>JBCCBL010000299.1:0-3905 GCA_039034055.1 Verrucomicrobiota bacterium
GAAAATATCTTAAATTCCTCCAAAAGCGTCCTAGACCGCGCGTCTAGTATGAAGACTTTGAGTCAAGACAACTCCAATTCATCCAGTGAACTGGAAATGGAAGCACGCGAATCTGAAAACAACACTTCGACGATCAATGCCTCGACTCAACAAATGGCCGAAGCCGTCGAAGAGATCAGCTCACAAATCAACAAAGCCGCCTCCCTCACCCGAGATGCCACTCAGATGGCCCAGAAATCTCAGCAGGAAGTCACCCGATTAAACAAAATCGCTGATGAGGTAGGAGCTGTAATTGACCTGATCGGAGATATTGCCTCCCGGACCAACCTACTCGCGCTCAACGCGACTATCGAAGCCGCCAGCGCTGGTGAAGCAGGTAAGGGATTCGCGGTGGTAGCATCCGAAGTCAAAGAGCTATCAAAACAAACTCATAGCGCAACCGAGGAAGTGACTCAGAAAATCACCAGCATCCAAGAGGCTTCCAACGAGTCCGAGAATTCAATAAATGAGATTGTCGGTCTGATCGACCGCATCAATGAATCCACGACCAATATCGCGTCTGCCGTAGAGGAGCAATCTGCCACAACCTCGGAAATCGCAGATAGTCTACAAATCCTTACCAGTGCTGCCCAAAATGTCTCAAGTGCTGTTCATGGTATCAATGAAAAATCCATAGACGTCACCGACTCCTCAGATCAGGTCCATACCAACGCCAAGTCTATGATGACTGAATCAGAGTCGGTTCAAAAAGAAGTTAAGATGTTCCTTGGTGCTCTGAAGATGGAGGATCTAGATGACAATACCTACTCTAGTCTTAAGACAAACCTCTCAGCGAAAATAACGAGTGACGGAATTTTCTGGAACGGCAACGTCAGCGAAGCATCGACGGCTCACCTTCTGGTTAGCCCTCCAATCGATCGCAAAGTTGGAGGAAAAGTTACCATTGATGTTCAGGAGCTTGGTGGTGAATTAACGGGTCGGATTTCAAAATGCTCTAGTATGGATACAACTGTCCAATTGCCCTTGGATACCGCTAACATCGAAAAGATGAAAAAGCAGTTGGCAGGCCTCCAGTCGTCGGAAAGCGCTAAGATATAAACGTATCCAAAACCTTGGCACTGCTTACCACCCCGGGCAATCCGGCGCCAGGGTGGGTGCCTGCACCGACAAAATAAAGATTCTTCACATCTTCACTCTTATTGTGGGGGCGGAACCAAGCACTCTGCAGCAATGTCGGCTCAAACTGGAACGCACTGCCCATGTAGGCATCCAAATCGGTTTCAAAATCTTTCGGAGTGAAAATACGCTTAGTCACTAGATGCTTCCTCAATCCAGGAACTAAATGCTCTTTCTCAAGGGCTTCGAAAATCTTATCGCAATACGCTTCTTTAATCTCATCCCAATCCTGACCGCCTCCTAGGTGCGGAACCGGGCTCAAAACATAGAATCCTTCATGCCCCTCAGGGGCCAGCGAAGGATCGGTTCGGGTTGGAGCATGTAGATACAGGGAGAAGTCATCCGCCACGATTTTTTTGTGGAAAATATCAGTCAATAAGCCCTCGTAGCGTGGGCCCAAAACGATGCTGTGATGAGGCAGATGCTCATACGTCCGATCCGTGCCAAAATACACAACGAATAGGCTCATCGCATAGCGCATCTTTTCGAGCTTCGTATCGGTCCACTTATTACGGTATTGCGGGGCGACCAGCTTGCGATAAGTGTTCGCTACATCGCCATTTGAAATCACGATTTCTGCCGGGAATTTTCGCCCATCCTGAGTTGAGACTCCATTGACAGCCCCTTGCTGTATCCCAATTTCTGAAACACGTGCGTTCAATTCAATCTTACCTCCGATGTCCTCAAAAAGCTTCACCAGGGCATTCACTAGAGCCCCCGTCCCACCCATCGCGAAGTGGACTCCCCAAGTCTTCTCCAAGTAATGAATCATCGCATACACTGCGCTGGATTCCAGGGGATTTCCTCCGATCAAAAGCGGCTCAAACGAAAAAACCTGACGTAAGGCGGGGTCCTTGATAAACTCGCCTACCCGTTTAAAAACCGACTTGTCTGCCCGCAGTTTCATAAGGTCCGGTGCTACTTTTACCATTTCCCAAATTGAATGAAAGGAATGGTCGGCTAGGTCGGTGAAAGCTCTATCAAAAATCCGGCTGCTATATTCCAAGAATTTACGGTAGCCTTCCACGTCGCTTGGACTGAATTTCGCTATCTCCGACTCCAGTGACTCCTGCTCACCCCGGTAGTCGAACACCCGCCCATCATCGAAATATATTCGATAATAGGGATCGCAAGGCACGATATCCACGTAATCCTTGATATTTTTGCCAGCTACCTCGAACAGCTCATCAAAAATAAACGGCACCGTCACAATAGTCGGACCCGCATCAAATATGAAGCCCTGGTCCTCATAAACATAGGCCCGGCCGCCTGGCTTATCGCGCATTTCTAGAATCGTTGTCGGATAGCCTTTGGCTTGTTGGCGAATCGCCGCGGCGAGTCCGCCAAAGCCAGATCCGATAACTACCACAGGGGGCTTAGGAGCAGGTGAAACCATAATTAAGAAGAGCCTGTACACTAGCCAGCAACTATCAAGGCGTAGCGTCGCTTTTGATTGATGCCAAATTGACTGAAGTAGCTCGCTTACATGATTTCATAAGGCAGATTTATAATTCTGCGGAGGCCCACCCCGGCTCCCCGACCTTCAACCAAAGAGCGAGGCGGATGCTTGCGAGATTCCCGTGAAGACTCACAAAAGGTCACGATCCAGAGAGCGATACTGGATGGCTTCTAGTAAATGAGGCGATTCGATCTGCACATACCCCTCCAAATCAGCAATGGTACGAGCAACTTTGCGGATACGATCATAGGCCCTTGCCGAGAGCTTGAGCTGCTCCATCGCGTGTTTCAGGATTTGCTGATTTTCAGCACTCAAAACACAATGCCGCTCAAGCAAGCGGTGTCCCATCGCAGCATTGCACCGAACACCTGCCGCATTTTCGAAACGGGTAGCTTGAACTGCTCGAGCCTTTTCAATGCGTTCTCGCATCAAGGCAGAGCTTTCCCCACTGCGTTTTGATTGCAATTCGTCCAAGCTCAGCGCAGGGGCCTCGACTTGAATATCAATACGATCCAGCAAGGGTCCACTGATTTTCGACCGATAACGCTCAATCTGCGACGGAGTATCCCGAGACTGCTCGTGGCCCGGAGCAAACCCCGAAGGCGTCGGATTCATCGCTGCGATCAACATAAAATCACAGGGCAAAGTAATCTTTGCAGCACTCCGCGAAATCGTAACTTCTCCATCCTCCATCGGTTGGCGCAAAACTTCCAAGACACTGCGCCGAAACTCCGGAAGCTCGTCCAAAAACAACACGCCATTGTGCGCCAGAGAAATCTCACCGGGCCCAGGGATCGATCCACCCCCCAAAAGGCCCACATCGGAAATCGTATGATGAGGCGCACGGTAGGGCCGGGTCCCGCTTGCCGTGCTTCGAGGATCAATACCCTTCCCGGCTGCCGAATGAATCTGTAGAATTTCCAGAAATTCATCCTCTTGCAGATACGGCATGATCGTGGGGATCCGTTTAGCAATCATACTCTTCCCGGAGCCTGGGGGCCCAATCATCAGAAAATTATGGGATCCGGCAACCGCCACTTCGACCGCGCGACGAACTGCGTGCTGGCCCTTTACGTCGGCAAAATCGAGTTCGTGCTCCGCATCCCTTCCGTTTTCCGGATCCTTAAAAACATTTTCGAGCGGTTCCATCGTGATGTCTCCCCGAAGAAAGCGGACCGTTTCGTCCAAGGAACTCACTGCATACACATTGACATCGTTAACAAGCGCCGCTTCACGGGCCGTTTCGACTGGTAACAGCACCCCAGACTTC
>JBCCBL010000300.1:0-3888 GCA_039034055.1 Verrucomicrobiota bacterium
AGTAGAACTAGGGTGCGCTCGATGGTTCCTTTCGTCTCAAAATTCGAGCAACCAAGGCGCATCCAAGAAGGGTGAATACCATTCCGATGACCATTGATCCAGTCAGGGTTTCATCGAGCAAAACGCTGCCCCAGATGATTGCGAATACGGGTACGATGAAGGTCACGGTTGCGGTTGGAGTTGCTCCCGCGCTTTGTAAAAGTCGGAAGAATATCACGTAGGGAAGGGCGGTTCCCAAGGTCGCTAGCGAGAGGGCGGCGATCCAGGCTAGTGATGAGGGATTCGTATCTGGCCAGAAGAAGGGTGTGGCTGGAATCAGTGTCACCGTCGCACCCGTCAGCGTCCCGACGGCAGTGATTCCGCTGCTAATTCCACTCAGTTTCTGCCGGGCATAGTTAACGCCAATTCCGTAGCAAATGGTTGCTCCAATCGCCGCTACGATGGCCCAACCTGTTCCGCCCGGTTTGAATTCGAGATTGTCGGAAGAAAGTACGGCAACCCCAAAGAGCCCCGTGAATAGCCCGAGGATCTGCAGCTTTTTCAACGGGACCGCTAGCCACAGAAAAGCGACAATCGCGGTGAAAATAGGCGTTGCCGCATTGAGTAGGGCATTGAGGCCCGACGATATGCTCAAGGCTGCATAGGATAGAAGGATGCCAGGCAGAGCATTATTGAAAAATCCTGAAATGACGAAGTGCCAAAAATTCTTTTGGATTTGGAGCAAGACGGATTTTTTCAATAGAAAGAGCCACAGAATGAGCGCAGCAGTGCCCAAGCGGACTAGGATCAAAACAACGGGTCCAAACTCTGGAGCCGCGACACGCATATACATGAACGAAGCACCCCAGAGAGCAGCGAGCAGGATTAATCGAAGCGCATCAGGTAGGCTCATCGTCGAGGAGGACCAGAATACAGCCGAGAATTCAAGGCTTGCGGTCTAAAATCCCACACGGATCACGCGGCGTGGAACTCGAGTTGCTTTGGAGCGAGGGAATTATTCGGACCTCCTCTTCTTAATTATGGAAATATTACGCAGCCTAGTTGGAATTTCTGTGTTCATTGGAATTGCTTACGCTATCAGCGAAAACCGTTCTAAAATAGCTTGGAAGTTAATATTTTCGGCCCTGGGCCTACAGTTGATCTTGGCGGTGCTCGTTCTCAAGGTCCCGATTTTTTCAGATATGCTGAAGGCGCTTTCGGGATTTTTTGTGGAACTCATAAACTTCGCCAACCGCGGAGCGCAAGAAGTGTTCGGGGACTTATCTTCAGATCCATTTTCTTACAACACTGTTATTGGGTTTCAGGTTTTGCCAGCGATCATCTTTTTCGCCGCTTTGACGAGTCTGCTTTACTATTTCGGGGTGCTACAGAAGTTGGTCTACGCGCTTGCTTGGTTGATGAGTAAAACCATGAAGCTTTCGGGAGCAGAGAGTTTGGCGGCTGCGGCGAACGTTTTCATTGGGCAGACGGAAGCACCACTGGTAGTGAAACCCTATCTGGAAAAGATGACACGTTCGGAAATCATGGCCCTGATGTCTGGTGGCTTTGCGACGATTGCGGGGACGGTCCTCGCAGCCTTTATCCTGTTTCTTGGCGGAGAGGACGACGCCCAGCGAGCTATCTATGGAAAGCACTTGATCACGGCATCGATCTTGTCTGCCCCGGCAGCCCTGCTTTTCGCTAAACTCATGGTTCCTGAGACGGGGAAAGTCAGTGAGGAACTCGAGATCTCTCAGGACGATTTGGGTTCTAATGCCTTTGATGCGATCAGCAAAGGCACCACTGAAGGATTGCGGTTGGCTCTCAATGTAGGAGCCATGCTCATCGTATTTATTGGCTTAGTCACGATGGCTAATTACCTATTGGGCGATTTGCTTGGAGCGAACACCGGGCTGAACGGCTGGGTGGCCTCGATAACGGATGGCCGCTTTGATGCATTCACGCTCGAGTTTATTTTCGGAGTGTTATTCGCACCCTTCGCTTGGTTGATTGGTGTCGATAATGAAAATCTTATGATAGCAGGACAACTGTTGGGAGAAAAGTTGGTGATCAACGAGTTTTTTGCTTTCATCCATCTGGGTGAACTCAAGGCCGAAGGGGCAATTACTGATGAGCGTACCATTATATTGCTTACCTATGCGCTGTGCGGGTTTTCGAATTTTCCTTCCATGGGAATTCAGATTGGTGGTATCAGCGCGATTGCGCCCACTCAGCGTGCGACGATTTGTAACCTCGCAATAACAGCAGTAACTGCGGGATCGTTTGCATGTTTCGCGACTGCATGTGTCGCAGGGATGTTTGTCTGAGATGAAGGCCGAGGATGTTATTAAGCGCCTGGGTCTGCAGCCTCTTGAGCACGAGGGGGGATTTTTCAGCCGCATCTTTACAAGTGAACAGAGCGTTGAACTCTCGGGAGAATCACGGCCGGCTGGAACCGTTATATTTTTCATGGTAACACCGAATGAGTTTTCGGCCTTACATCTTCTCAGCTTGCCCGAATTCTATACACATATCGGTGGTGACCCCTTGGAACTCACAATTCTCGATCCCTCAAATCGTTCCGAAAAAAAGGTGCTATTGGGTCCAATCTCGCATCGAGAATCAGAGTTGTGCTACTGTGTGCCCCCAGGAGTTTGGCAGGGCTCGCGACTAGGCCCCCAAGTTGATTTTGGCTGGGCACTCGTGAGTTGTACTTTGGCGCCCGGCTTTCATTGGTCCGATTTTAAATTGGGCGAACGAGCACCGCTCCAGGCTGAATTTCCGGAATCATTAGAGATAATCGAGGCACTAACGCGGCATTAGGATGGCGGCGGCCCATCTTTGATAAAGCCCTTGAAAGGGAAATTTATCTACCGAATCTGCCTTACCATTCCCTGCCGGCTAGGTGTCCCTCCGGACCCGAGATGCATAAATGGGCGCTTGAGTGTAAGCTCGCGAGTGCATCAGCTTAGGGTTTCCGCACTGCAACATACATGTAGCGATTTTCTTGGAAGACATAGGCTCGATTGATGCCGTCAGTCATACCCTGAGCGATAGCCTGGGGTCCGTTGACAGGTTCGCTGTTCCATTCCAAAATCACCATTCCCGCCTCAAGTTGGCGAGCGAAGGGGCTGTCGATATCAACCTTTTCGATGAGGACACCTTCCGAGAAACCATCAACTCCGATTTCGTTAAGTTCCTTGCCGTCCATAGCAACCAGGACGATACCTTCAAGCGGCTCGACCATCTCGTCTGCATCATCGTTTCCAAGCCGACGACCCGGTGATTGTCCGTTCATGCGTGCAATTGCGGCATCTAGATCGCCGAGTTCAATCGGCTGTTCGAAGCGTTCACCATCTCTCAAAATAAGGAGCTTAACTTCGGTGCCCGGTGCGAAGAATGAGACTTTGAGGCGGAGGTCGGCGGCGTTGAAGATTTTCTGATCATTCACTCTGAGGATGATGTCACCGCGTTTCATCCCAACATCACTCGCCGGAGAATCGTCGGTAACTCGGGCGACGAGAGCACCTTGAGAACTTTCCAATCCGAAGGATTCTGCCAAGGTGTTGTCCAAGTCTTCCGGAAGCACTCCGAGGAAGCCGCGGTTTACCTCGCCATCATTTGCCAGGTTATTCGCTATCTGGAGGACGATTTTTGAGGGGATCGCTAAGCCGATTCCGATGTTTCCACCGGTCGAGGAAATGATAGCGGTATTGATACCGATCATGCGTCCATGAGCATCGACGAGCGGCCCCCCTGAATTCCCCATATTGATGGATGCGTCGGTCTGGATAAAGTTCTCGTAGCCGCCAGTCCCGAGAATGCGGAAGTCCTGACGACCGGTAGCTGAAATGATTCCTTGAGTCACTGCGATGCCGGTATCCAGAGGATTCCCAATTGCAAAAACAA
>JBCCBL010000301.1:0-3887 GCA_039034055.1 Verrucomicrobiota bacterium
GAATTTGGGGAGATCCCACGGTCTAGTAGGAGTTTGGTAAGGGTGCGGTAGTGAGCGCCGGTATCGACGTGAAGTAGGTTGAGGGCTTTCGAAACTGCGCGAGATGTGGTGCTTTTTCCAGTAGCGGCGCCTCCGTCGACAGTGACTAGGATGAATTTGCGGTCCATTTATACGATCTTGATCTGTGCTTGGACTAGACTACGAGATTGTTGCGCAGTGCCTCGATTACGTTGAAGAATTCTGGAAAGGTTTTGCTGCAGCAGAGCGGGTCGCGAATTGCGAGCCATGGTTTTCCATTTTCGAGCAGATCATAACACCCGAGTATCCCGAAACTCATAGCGACGCGATGATCTTCGTAGGTATCAATCTCGATCGGGCCTTTTCGTGCGATGTTTTGGGCAGCCTGGAGATCTGGTTCAATCGTGAGGGATCCTGCGGTTTCTGTTACATTTTGGCCGAGTTTCTTGAGTTCGGTAGCGATGGCACGAATGCGATCCGTTTCCTGCATTCGCGTGTGCTCGATTCCGGTGATTTGGGTCCTGCCGGACAGCAATGGGCTGATGGCTGCAAGGGTGAGGAAGGTATCGCTGAATTGGTAGAAATCCTGGGTGACGCCATACAAGGTCGTCTGGGGTTTTGATAGGGTCCAATCGCTGACATCTCGTTGAATTTCTGCACCGACCGCCTCCAATACGTCCGCGAATTCAATGTCTCCCTGTAGTTGAGAGTTGCTGAGCCCGCTAATTGTGAGTTGTCCGCCGGTCACTAAAGGCAGTGCCAGAAAATAGCTAGCGGCGGATGCATCAGGCTCGATTACGTAGTTTGCAGGCGCTTCTGGATATGGGCAACCTGAGCTGATGTTGAAAGTAAGTGTTGAAAAATCACAGGCCCCCGCTTGACCAAATTGCTCCATCATATCGAGAGTCATGGTGACATAGGGGGTGCGCATTTTGTCGCCTAGGACGTGGATGGTGGTGTCTTTTTGGGCGAACGGGGCGGCCATCATGAGAGCCGATAGGATTTGGCTGCTGGCGCTGGCATCGGCCTGAATACTTCCACCCGGATATCCCCGTGTTTTCAGGGTAATTGGGAAAAAGCCGGGTTCGCCTCGGTAGATGACTTCTGCAGCACCACAATTTTCGAGTGCGTCTAGTAGGCCTTTGATCGGGCGTTTGCGCATCGGTGCATCGCCGTCTAGGTGGTAAATCCCGCCCGCTTGAATGCATAAGAAGGCGGTGATCATACGAGCCGAAGTGCCTGAATTTCCGATGTCTATCGATGCCTCTTTGACGGGAATCTTGCCGCCGAGGCCGGAGACGGTAACGATGCGCTTCTGCTTCCGTATCGCCGTCTCAAATCCGAGGACCTCGAGCGCTTTTAGCATGATTTCGGTATCACGACTAAAGAGCATATCGTGCAGCATCACCGAGCGTTGGCTCATGGCGGCCAAAAGGATTGAACGGTTAGCAATACTTTTTGATCCCGGAAGGGTGACCGATCCCGACAGATTTTCGGTAATCGGACTAATCAGATAAGGGTCACTAAGCTGAGTCATGGTCGGGAGTGTGAGGATTTAAGCGCGCTCGGTATTTTTGACCTCGGGTGAGAATGCTAAATACTGAGGCGGTTTGCTTATTGTTTAAAGCAGATTCTAGAGCATGGAGTTCATCCTGAAACCCACGAAGCGTTCGGAGAATCTCCTCTGAATTTTGTTCTATGATTTCTTTCCAGAGTCCGGGGTCTCCTGCAGCAACTCGTGTGGTGTCGCGGAGGCCCCCGCCGGCAAAGTCCCTCCAGGTATGGGGTCGCGTATCGAGGTAGGAGCAAAGAACCGAGGCGAGTATATGCGGCAGGTGCGAAATGTTTGCGACGATTTCATCATGGTCCTCCGGCGAGACTGAATGGACATGCATACCTAGTCGGGTCCAGAACCGAACTACCCTGTCTAGGGGCGCGGCGGGGGTGTCGTTCAGGGGTGTGACTAAACATGCGCGGTCCTGAAAGAGGTCCCCTCGACCAGCGCTGAATCCACTCTGTTCGGATCCGGCCATCGGGTGAGAGCCGATGAAAAAAGTAGTCTCTGGAGTGTGTCTTCGAGCATCTCTGACGATCAGGCTTTTAGTGCTCCCGACATCGGTGACGATTGCACCGGTTTTAAGACCAGGCACAATAGACTCGTAGACCGGTAAAATGGTATGGACCGGAGTGCATATAAGCACAAGGTCAGCCTCTGCAACGGCATCTCTAGCCTCAGAGTAGACGGTATCACACCAATCGGACTCTTCGCAGAGCAATCGTACCTCTGGTTTTCGTGCCCAAGCTACGATGCGTCCAGCGAGTTTTGCATGATGAGCTGCAATACCAGCGGATGCACCGAGCAGTCCCGGACCTAGAATGGCGATAGTGGAAAACACGACCTTTGTGAAACGAACTGCACTTTAGCTTGTCGAGCTTTTAGCGAATTTCACTGAGGTATGCGAACTTCGCGTGGCTCGTCTTATCTTATTGCCCACAAAGTTCAATCAGCTAGCTTCCCAATTTTACCTGAGTTCCCCTATGGCCATCCGTCCTTGGACAATTATAAAACCAATTTTGTTATTATCTGTTTCGATCTCAGTCCTCGTTGGGTTTTTCATGCTAAGTCAATTAGGGCCAAGGCCCCTCGATGAAGTCGACTTCACTGCGGCGGGAGGGTCTTCCGAGGAAGCGGAGTCTCTATTGGCGGAGAGTGATGTCCTGCTCGAGCAGTTTAAAGATGTTCTAGTATTACGCCAGCCAGATGAGGAAGATCTCGCGCTGGTGAAGGAGTCGATTCGGCTTTTGGATGAGGCCCAGAGACGGTCTCCTGGGTTTCTTGCTGATGCGTCGAGTCGTCGGCAGGATTTGCAGCGTCAGTATGACGATGGGATGGCCAGAATCCTCAACCTTGACTTGGTCAAATTCGAGGAGGCCGCAGGGTCTTTTAGAGGGGACGGAGATTTGAAGGAAGCGGAGATGTCTTTACGCCGCGCCTATGCGATACAGCTTAAGATAAATGGAGATTACCCTTTGAGTTCGTATGTTGATGTGGGGCGCGCGACACGTCTCGCGCGCGAGATTACTTTTATCGAATCGGAGCCCTTACATCTCGAATCTATGCGTTTGGAAGCGGCTGCTGAGGAAGCATTTCGTGACGAGCAGTGGGAAGAAGCGCGCAGTTTTTTGAGACGCGCTATACAGACCCAGGAGCGTCTTAATCAGGAATTCCGGAATACCCAGCGTGCGAGTATCGTGAGGCTTGCCGAACTGAGGGCTCGGGAGGTTACTTACCGATCGGCGCAAGCCTATGGAGAGAAAGTAGCCTTGGTGGTGTTGGCAGAGGAGTATGCCTCTGATAAAGACTGGGCAGCGGCCGCAAACGCATTTGATCAGGCGCGTAGGATTCAGCGCGATATCAATACGAACTTCCCAACCAGCGGTTTCTCTTCGAATGAGGAGGTCATTCGTCTCGAGGTCAGGCGACAAACGGTGCTGAGCGCGGAACTTTTTGGCAGAATCTCTCAACAAAGCGAACAGCTCGGCGGAATTTTGCGAAATCGGAGGGTCGCGGAGGCTCGGGAACTTGTCTCTGTGATAGACCGCGATCTCGAAGATTTGCGATTGCGGTATTCAAGAAATCAGCATGACACCGAATCTATTGAATTGAAGATTACCTATTTGAATGTGGTCAGGGACAACTTTGCCCGGGTGCAAGATCAGGTTTACGATCTATTGCTACCCTTGCCCGGGAATTCTGAAAAGCTACTGGCGAAGACAGAAATCACCCAAGAGATTTATAGTGCGGTGATGGGTTCGAACCCCTCAATAAATTTCGGAAACAAACGGCCAGTGAACAGCCTTACCTATGA
>JBCCBL010000302.1:0-3854 GCA_039034055.1 Verrucomicrobiota bacterium
AGAGGCCGGAGAAGATAAGGCTTTTCAAGGTGTAGCGATGATGCTCCAGGGGCAGGCTGTGGAGCTTGACACAGAGTATTCATTGGAGTCCGCAGCGGTTGGGCTTGCGGGGGGACTGGCTGTAGCGGATTCGATTATCTATGCAACTACGTTGAAATGTGACGGCGTTCTATGGACTCAAGACGCTCGTTTTGCGGGTAAGGCGAACGTGAAATATACTCCAAAATTAACTGGAGCCTAACATGCCGGTGCACGGAACGCTGATTGTTCTCGGCGCGATTGACGATTTAGAGCAGGGGAGAAAAGTTCGATTCCTTGTGAGAAAAGGCTTCCATCAGCATCTGTGACCTCTAGTTTTGGGCGAAAATTAATCTATGCACGTTATCCGGCCTGCAACAATAAATGACGAAGAAGCGGTCTACCTTCTCTCGACTAAGTTATCTCAGAAGTTTGAAATTAAGCGCCAAGCATTCTCAGTTGCGTTTGCCCAGCTTATGCAAGCTGAGGATGTTTATCTCCACGTAGTCGTATCTTCCGAGCATGTAATTGCCTACCTGCTTGGATGGACCCGTATCGCTTTCTATTCCAATGGACCTGTAGGTTGGGTTCAGGAGATTGTGGTTGATACTAAGTATCGTCGCCGTCAGCTTGGAAGGCTCCTCATGGATCACTTTGAATCTTGGTCCGCGGACCGTGGTGCTGTTTTAGTCTCTTTAGCGACGCGGGGAGCATCAGAATTCTATCTTGCGCTGGGCTATCGAGATTCAGCTACATATTACAAAAAGACGATTGAGCCAAATCGATCCCTTGGGTGAGAGCCAAGAAGTGCCCTACAAGTCGTAGAAGGGAACGCCGATTCTTGTCCGCGTGGGTCACGGTTTGGGAAAGCGGGATGATGAGCCAGTTGCATGGCAGATTTTCCTTCCATCGGTGCCACCTCCTGCTCAACGTTATCCTATAAAAAAGCTACCCCGATCATATATTAATCGAGGTAACCAGGCAGCAAGATAGATCACGATTATTGATTGCGCCCAGCCATCACTCCCCCATCGATATCCCATATGGAACCTGTCACCCAAGAGGCTTCATCACTGAGTAGGAAATCGATCGCTGAAGCAACGTCGGTGGGGCGTCCCACCCTACCGATAGGATGAAATGAGTTGAATCCTGCGAGTGTCCCTTCGATTTGATCCTCATCGATGAACGATTTGTAGATCGTGGTAATAACTACAGCGGGCGAGACAGCGTTCACTCGGATGTTTGAGTCCGCAAGTTCCATAGCCAAATGTTGAGTCATGGCGTGCAGCCCCGCTTTTGCCATCGAGTAAGAACTGGAAGGTGTTGCTTTGATGGCCTGTTTCGCCCACATCGACCCTATGTTTACGATTGCTCCGCCTCCATTGCGCTTCATGTTTTCAGCAACTGCTTGCGTGATAAAGAAAAGCGATTCGTTTAGATCGTGGTAGTTACGGTAGTCACTTCGTGACTGTTCCAGGAAAGGCTTTGGTGAAAAATAACCGGCGGCATTGACAAGTCCCGAGATAGAAGGAGTCCCGTCACGAATCATCGCGCTGAGTTCGTTAACCTGTGTCTCATCATACAGATCACATTCGATTGTTTCGATAGAGCTGTCACCCAAGGTCGCGAGTTCTCTTTTTGCAGCACTTAGGCCCTCAGAACCACGCGCGATTAAGGTTATCGACTCACCTCTCGAGGCGAGTCGCTTTGCTGTTTCAAGTCCCATTCCCTTGGAACCGCCGACTATATAGTTGGTTGAGTTCATATGATTTTCTTCGTTTAAGTTTTCCGATAAATCTATCTATCGATAGATAGATTTATCGACTAAAGAAAACATAGATTTGCTTGTGTCAACTATCTATCTAATGATAGGTAGAGATATGTCAGATACAAGGTCCAGAATTCTAGAGGTCGCGGAAGATATGGTGAGATCTGGTGGCTATAACGGATTCAGTTTCAGAGAGATAGCTTCATCTATAGGCATCAAAAGTTCATCGGTCCATCACCACTTTCCCACTAAAGAGGCCTTAACTTTAGAGGTCGCACGTCAGTATCATGAGAATTTTTTTGCATCATTGGGAGAACCGCTACAAACCAAAAGCGATTCGAAAGCACGGTTGCGTCATTATTGCGGGGTTTTCCGGAGTGCATTTGAATCATCAGGACGTGCCTGCCTATGCGGTATTTTGTCGAATGAAGCAGAGCAATTGCCGGAGAGTGTGAGGAAGGTTATTGTCGACTTTGTTCGAGCGAATGTTTCCTGGCTTGAGCAGGTATTAGAGCAAGATTATGAGGATGGAATGGCCCGCGAACGGGCTGAATTAGTCTATTGCGCGCTGGAAGGAGCAATGGGAGTTGCTTCACTCCAGCAAGATCTCAGTTGGATTGACCGAATTTATAAATCAGTCTCTTTGTGAAATTCCTTAGGATAACCATGCAGTTCACTCAATTCCGAGTAGTCGTTCCGCGCTTACCCTCCATGAGTGACTTCAGCGTTAGTGAAAAATGAGTGCAGGAAAACAGGCTGCAATTCATCTGGTAGAATATAGTCCAGAATGGCCAAAAATGTTTGAAGTGGAGAAGGGGAACCTAACCAGTCTTCTCGGAGGGTATCTCGAAGGAGGCATTGAGCATATTGGAAGCACTTCTGTGCAGGGTTTGATAGCAAAGCCAGTGATTGATATCATGTTTGGAGTGGTATCATTGGACGCCTCTCGGGGAGCGATCGAGTTGCTGACGCGAGCGGGTTACCAGTATTCGGCATATAAAGGAGATATTATGCACTGGTTTTGTAAGCCGTCATTTGAGCATCGAACTCATCACCTACACTTGGTTCCATTTGAGAGTCCATTATGGTCCGAGAGGCTATGTTTCAGAGATCGACTGCGGTCAAGTGAAGTGCTTAAGCGGGAGTATTCTTCTTTGAAGCGAGAGCTTGCCCGAAGATATCAGAATGACCGTGAGGCTTATACGGATGAGAAGTGGCCGTTCATAGAATCTGTGCTATCAAGAGTCGACGGATAGAGGTGCTAGCAGGCCCGTATATGTAACACAGATAGGGCGCCGCTCGATTCTCGATGTTGGGCAGGGGAGGAAAGTTGCGGTTTCAGGTCAGAGTTTCTTGCCATCCGTGCATACACCCTCAACCTTGGTAAAAGGTGATTATGAAAGAGAAGCTGATTATCATTTGTCTCTTGAGCTGCGTTGCAGTCGGTAATTCAGCGGTTGTTCGTCAAGTTTTGGTTAGTGAGCAAGAGGACCTAATGTTCGAGAATAAACGACCTGCTGATGTGGTTTTCGCAACGGGCGCGGAACTCCAGGTATCTCGGCGGGATCGCCTCAGTCGCGAACGTTATGCCTACTCAAAATACCGGAGGCCGCGGCTCGCTGTGGTCGGAGAGAGAGACTGGCTAGCGGACCGCTTGAATGTGCTATCTCACTACGTCGTAATCGGCATAGATACTGAGAATCCTGTCGTTTTGCAGCTTAAGGACAAGATCCAAGGAGTCTCGTCCAGTTTCGAAAATGAGGATTTCTTAAGAGCATATCGAATCTTCGATTATAGAAGAGCTGAACGGATTGACACTAAAGAAAAGACTGAGTGGAGGGTTTTCGGCAAAGAAAATGGACAGTGGGTAGACTCCGAGTCTGAATAGGATGCCCACAAGCCGGGATACACATCATGGTATTAAACGTGATCTTTGAGCTGACCTTATGAAAAACACTTCCAAACAATCACCATGCGCCACCGGAATCGATTTGGGCGATGAGAGAGTCTAGTGAAGTGGAATATTGAATACGATCTATCCACAGATTGATTCGATTTTCGCAGATTG
>JBCCBL010000303.1:0-3817 GCA_039034055.1 Verrucomicrobiota bacterium
CGAGACTACTTTGGGGCGCACACATACGAGCGCGTCGACGAAGCCCGCGGCAAGTTCTTCCATATCGATTGGCCCGATCCGACACGTCCGCAACTGGACGCCTAATTCAACGGTCCAATTTCTAAAATTCCCGAGCGCACTCCTTCCAAGAGGGGTGCGCTTTTTTTATCGATAGTTTGAGCTAATCACCTGAATATCATAAGTTTAAGAGATTGAGGATCTATGTAAAAATAAGGGACTGGGATTAATTAGTTGACACTTTTTGGCGAGAACGGAGCGCATGGGTGTCCGGATCTGCGGCTCCATTTATTTGGCAGTTCCTGCGTTTGCGGGGTGCGGTCACCAAGTTCGGCGGCGGGTCCAAGTCCGGGAGCTGACCGTGAGTAAACGAGCGCGGTAAAATTTTCCCGTTGTTGTGGAGTTTGGATTTAGTTTGGAATCGGTTCCGCTCCAATAAAGGGCTGGGAGCCGATGGCATATGGACTGCTTAGGGGTTGGCTTAGGATGGATAACTTGATTCCTAAATGCCGTTCTAGGCTTTCGGAGTGCGACCTCCGATTCATTGATCGCGTTTTGAGCTGTGATAAATCTGAAAGCTCGGCGCTGGAATCGCTATTGAGTGATGACCAGGAAAGGGACCGTATTCTTGACCACCCGGCTCTGTTTGATGCGGTTCTGGAGGATACTGGGGTGGTGGAGATTTCGACGCATTTTTATTTCTATGTCTTGGTGCGTCGAGTCCTGAAAGAGGTCGGAATCGACGATTGTGAAGTGGCGGATTATGTCGCTGGAGTCCTCGCGGAATACATGCGAGCGCCTCGCAGAAATTCTCGCGGATTTGACCGCAACGCGGCCTATTTCTACATATCAGATGCCTTCGCCCATATTGATCGAGCAAGTAAGAGTGAGCGGTTCTTTATACGGGTTCGGGTTGCGAATATGAGCCTGGTGATAACGGGCTTATTTGAAGATCACCTGCTGCATCGGGTAGAAAGGCGTGCGGCGTTGAGCCCGGCAGTGTATTCAGATATTGGTCGCAGCCAGTATGACCGAGTGAGCCATCATGCTTTAGCTCGAGTGTTTGACTTGGAGAGTGTCTTTGGTGTCCTTGCTCATGAATTTGACTCGATTCAAAGCGGAATTAAGGACCTTAAAGAGCGTCTGCTTTTTCTTGGTGATCCCATGGGTAAAGCCTCCGCCTATTCGCTGTTCAATAATTGATTCGCAATAAGCTCAAAGGGGGCTGCTGGATCATCGCCAGACTCGAGGACATCTAAGTTCAATTGCGGTTTTGGGGTGTCGGCAATGCGGTAATCGATTTCATAGTATAAGAAGTAGGGGAAGAAAGTGCTGGCCTGTTTCTGATTGAGGATCAGGGGAGTTTCGAGGCTGCGTAGTTGCTTCTTAATTTGAAAATCTGCGAGTCGAATCGTTCGGTTGAATGCGCTTACCGCGGCGTAGTAGGTCTCGGCTTTTTCTGGAAGGAGTTCTGATAAGATGTCCCCGAGGTTGACCGCCATAAAGAGCGTATTTTGGAGATAGAGCCATGAATGAATTCCATTTTCGGGAAGGCTCTCTAAACCATCTGGAATCTCCAATTTGGGGAGTCCGTCGCCGAGAAACACCGCTGCCCGGGCAGATTCGATATTTTTGTCCTGGGACTGGCTATCTAGGAAGATCTGAAGATCGTATTCAATTTCAGGCTCAATTTCGCTGTATATGTTTATGGAATCTCCTCCAATATGCCCGATTAACCACCGAGTGAATGGGGCGGGCGCATACACCGTCAACTTTCGCTCGGCCTGGGCCATTCCAGCGAGGGAAAATAGGATGATGAATACGCCCCGGCGCATGCCAGTAGATTAGTTGGCTGCTGCGATTTCTTTAAGGAGAGCAAACAACCATTTTGCGGCATGCTCGGAGGCCAAACCGTCGTAAATATTCTCATCATTCTTGCCCTTTTGCCCTCCCGCTAAATCGCTCACACCTCGAATAATGACCCATGGGACTTCGTTTATCATGCAAACCTGACCGACGGCCGCAGACTCCATTTCGGTGACCTCGGCTTTGAAGACGTCGCGGGTCCATTTACGGTATTCGGCGTTATCGAGGAAGACACTGCCGGTCACTCCATTTCCGCCTACTGTCAGTTGGGCGACGCGCTCTCCGACGGTGAGGTCAGGAAGGTGTTTGAGGGCCGCTTCTGAAAGTTCTAACAACTCGGGAGTCGCTGAAAAGTATGCTGTGCGTCTTGGGCGGTCCCAACCGTCCATGATGATCGATACCTCATCCGGGTGAATCATTCCGAAGTTTGTATAACGCGGTAAGTGCGGATCTCCCTCATATAGTTTCTTGAAGAATGGAGAGTTGTTTTCGTAATAATCCGCCAGGATATAAGATTCCGAATCCTCGGGAGATGGGTTGAAATAGACATGTTCGTCGTGGTAGTACCAGCGAGCGGGAACAACGACATCGCCCAGGTTTAACTCGGGATTCACGGCACCCGCAATGCCTGCGTAGAGCACCCGTTCCACCGGGAAATAATCGAGGGCCATCTGTATGGTCATCGCGGCGTTTGCGATACTCATCCCAGTAACGAAGAGCACAATCGGTTCGCCATATACAGTGCCCAGGTGGTAAGTGACGCCCTTGTGCCGAATCACTCGATAAATCTCACCTTCGGGCATGCGTTCAATTTCCTGAATCAATGCCTCAATTTCCGGCCTGTAGGCGGCGACTACGGCTGTCAAAGGCTCTGAGTCGACGAGTGTAGTTGTGGATTTAAGGCTCCCAGATGGCTGCAGTTGTGAGCCAGAATAGGTGGTCTCGCAGCCCGAAAAAATCAGGCCAAATGCGAGCGTGATGGATAGAAATCCGAATCTGAGTTGGGCATTCATATCCAAGAGAAAGTGTGATTTTGGAGAAATGCAAGCCCATCGGCAGGAGTTCACGCCGGGTGAACCCAGTAAGCAATTCGTTGGTAAGGGTCAGCTGATTCGGAAAGGAGATTGAATCGGAGTGAACAATGGCGCTATTTTTGCTATATATCCCTTACACTATTTTCTCTCTCTATTCATTACGTTTCTGAATCGACACTCATGTTAGGCTCTTCCAGTGATTCAATGGCACCCCTCAACCTGCTATGCTGAGAGGGGTGCCGATCTTCTCAACCAATCTGTCTCCGTGTCTCATCCCTATTCTCCTGAAGCCTATTCTCAGCGTACCGCACCGGACGCTGATGGTACTGCCTACGAATATGATGTCTGCATTGGCCTGCTGTGCTACCGCGACAAACAGCGCATCGATGATTTACTAGCCTCGCTTGAGGCATCACCGCAGCGTTACAAATATGAGGTTTTGCTATCGGACAATGGTTCTGTCGACGGCACCCGGGAAATGGTTCGCGAGAAGTATCCATACGTCAAGATACTTGAAAATGGGGCAAACCTGGGAGTGGCCGGCGGGCGCAATCGTCTCTTTTGGAATACCAGGTCAAAATACACAATGATCCTAGATTCGGACACCTTGCTTCATGCAAATACAGTGGATACTTTGGTCGACGTGGCGGAAACAAATCCTAAAGCAGGGATTGTTCATCCCAAACTCGTTTATCGGGATCAAAGTCTCCAACTGAGTATTCGACCGTTTCCATCGATCTTTCACATCGCAATCGAGGGCACCAAGCTGCGAGGTTTATTTGAATGGACCGGTCTGCCTGCTAGAATCCAGATGCGTAACTGTGGCCATGACCATCTCATGGAGTTCGACTGTTGTTATGGAGCGGGCCTGATCATTAGGAATTCGGTATTGAAGCAAA
>JBCCBL010000304.1:0-3804 GCA_039034055.1 Verrucomicrobiota bacterium
ATCGATGAAAGATAAGATACCCTTTTGTCCCGACGGAAAGGGGTTTAGTATGGAAAAGAAGATTTCCAAATTCGCCTATTTGAGGGGAGCGGTTGAGCCGGCCGACGCAAACTCTGATGATCCGGCTATGGACGATCCCAGGCTGGCCGGCGCGATGGTGGAAATGGAGCGCGAAATCTCAAGAATGGACCCCGATAACCCCGATCCTCGAGCTATGGGTGCAATGATGGAAAGAATGTCGGACCTAACGGGCGAAAAATTACCGGCAGATATGGAAGAGATGATAGGGCGTCTAAAAGCGGGTGAAGACCTCGAAAGTATTGAGGAAAAGTTCGGCGACCTTATGGATGACGCAGGTGAGTTACCGAGTGATACCCCAGATCTAGGTTCGACAAATCTAGCCAGCCGTATCCATAGACTCCGAGGAGCGCGGGCCCCGCTACGAGACCCGGAGTTATACGAGTTTAGTGATTGGGTCTAGTTCTACTTGTTAAAATGAATTAGAAGACCCAGACCCGTTCCTTCAAACGCTCAAAATGAACCACGAATGCACACGGATTTACACGAATCGTTTATTTCTTCGTGTGGATTCGTGCCCATTCGTGGTTACAAGAAGCCGTAGAGACCATCTGACCCAGTAGAAATAGAGTCTTTAGCAATGTCGAAAACGACCATAATTCAGCCACCGAAGCGTTTCATTAGCCTCGTCTCTTGGTCGGAATTGTGGGCCTATCGCGATTTACTCATGTTTTTAACCTGGCGCGACATCAAGGCTCGCTATGCTCAGTCTGTGCTTGGGATTGGATGGGCAGTGATACAACCGTTGTTTCAGATGCTAGTGTTTACCTTAGTCCTCGGAAAGATGGCTGGAATTCCCTCTGATGGGGCTCCCTATGCGATCTTTGCTTTTGTTGGTCTGCTGCCATGGACCTTCTTTGCCAATGCGCTGACTGGAAGTAGCGGAAGTCTGATCGCCAATGCAGGCATGTTGAATAAAATCTATTTCCCGAGGCTCGTAATGCCCTTGTCTGCGACCATTGCAAAAATGATGGATTTTGTGATCGCATCCCTGATTCTGATATTTCTCTTAATATTCTATCAAAAGTTGCCTTCAATTTATGTCTTGTATGCCCCGCTGCTTATTCTGATTTTATTCATGACGGCGGTGGGCATTGGCTGTTTTCTAACAGCTCTCGCTATTCAGTATCGAGATATTCAATATGCCATGGGTTTTGGAGTACAGCTAGCCATGTATGCCTCCCCGGTTGTTTACTCGAGCACTCTGGTTCCCTTGGAATGGAGAGGACTCTATGCAATGAATCCGATGGTCGGTGTCATCGAAGGGTTTCGAAGTATTTTTCTCAATACGATAGAATTTCCTTTGACTTGGGTGCTTCAAGGATTCGTTGTTTCGGTTATCCTCTTCATTTGCGGAATACTATTCTTTGCAAGTCGGGAAAGGGTTTTTGCTGATGTCGCCTAGGGAAGAATCATCACTTGCTATCAAAGTTGAGACGCTCTCCAAAGCGTATCGAATTGGGGAATCTAGAACTAAGCAAGACACACTAACTGCCAGTTTCTTGAGATTCCTCAGCTACCCATTCCGCCAGTTTAGGGCTATCGGAAAATTGAATACGTATTCATCTGCTGAATCGCAAAGTAATACGATCTGGGCATTGAAAGGTGTTTCGTTCGAAGTTAAAAAAGGAGATGTTATCGGTATCATAGGCCATAATGGTGCGGGAAAGAGCACCCTTCTCAAAATCCTTTCACGGATCACAGATCCCACCGAAGGCTGTGTTCAGATTAATGGAAGAGTAGCGAGCTTGTTAGAGGTCGGGACTGGCTTTCATCCCGAGTTGACGGGTCGAGAAAACGTTTTCTTGAATGGAACGATCCTGGGAATGCGGAAATCCGAAGTAAGTCGAAAGCTCGATGAAATTATTGAGTTTTCAGGGTGTGCTCAATTAATAGATACACCTCTGAAACGCTACTCGAGTGGAATGAAAGTGCGCTTGGCCTTTTCAGTTGCTGCTCATTTGAACCCAGAAATTTTGATTATAGATGAAGTACTTGCGGTCGGTGACTTAGAGTTTCAGAGAAAATGTATTGAGAAAATGAACTCGGTTGCATCGAATGGCAGGACGGTGCTTTTCGTAAGCCATAATTTGTCATTGGTGAAATCATTGTGCCATCGCTCGATTATCCTAGAACGGGGTCGAGCGAGTAGCCTCCTGGAAACCGAGGCCGCAATAACTCAGTTTATGCGTTCCTTGCAGGCGAATAAAATGGAGGATGTGCATGATTCAGAATTTATCAAAAAGGTTCGTGTCAAGGTGTCGGATGCGCCGAAGCGTGATATCTATACAGGAGACTGTGTGGATATCGAACTGGAATTGATGATTCCGAAGGATGCCAAGTCGTTCTCGATTGTTGGCGGTGTCATGAATCACTATAATACCAAAATATTCACCATTGGAATGAGTCTGGATCCGAAATTAGGGGAGCATTCGATTGGTGGAGATCGCACCGCAGTTTGTCAGATCGAAAATTTTAACGTCTCGTCAGGAAGATACCGTATTGCGCTTGTATTGTCGGTAGACAATCAAGATGTTGAGCGGCTGGAAAATGCTCATTTTTTCGATGTGCATGAGTCAAACTTTCATCGCTGCAGGGTGAGTGAACCTCCCGGGGTTGTGCAATGTAGGCAGTCATGGAAAATCGTCTAATCACGCTTTGGTGAAAATCGGTATTGGGATATTATATTCTGGAGAGAATGAATTCGAGGCGTGTTTAGGTGCACTGGAGGCCCAGTCCTGCCCGAACTACAGTCTAAAGGTTTTCAAAGGACTCGGAAACAAGGAAGCACATGATGCGTTGTATTCATATTTCATGAGTGTATCAGACTCTCATGATATTTTTGTGAAGCTGGACGCCGATATGGTCTTGAGGACTTCAGAGATTCTCAATGAAATTGCCGAGTTATTCGCTCGGGAAAACGAGCTTGATCATGCGACATTTACTGTTTTCGACTGGTATTCCCAGAGACCGATTGTCGGGTTACACGCATTTTCCAAGAGAGCATCTTGGAAACCGCTAAAGGAAAGTCTTTTTGTTGACCACAACCCAACGATACCGGGACATCGGATTATGGTCTGGGAGGCTCCTTCGCCTGTCGCTGACCATAGTCCGGATCCTACCGCCGAGACTGCATACCTTTTCGGAGTTCATCGCGCTTTGAAAATTGTCCAGCGTGGCAATGGTATCTTTAGAAAAGATCAATCAAAGATACAATTCGAGATCTTGAGAAACATCTGGAGAGAGGCTAAAAAGGGCAACGATCCTCGTCGGTGCCTGGTGATCGTAGGAGCAGAAAGTGTCTTTCGAGGAATCCAAATCGGAATGGATAAAAAGGCGATTGAGTCTACTGTATTGGAAAAAGCAAAAGAAGAGTGTGGAGACCTAAGGCAGTTTCGCCGTAAATATAGGATCAGGTGGGATGGTCTCGTATATTACCATCGCTATTGGAGATATGTGTTGCGTCGTGAGAAAATACTACAAGGTATTGGTAGGAGGTTTCTAACCATGCCGATTAGGGCTGTAGCTAAAGTGCGATCTCGGTTGGCGACATGAAAGAACTCATCAAAAGTCTGTTGCCGCGTTCGGTATTAAGGGCATATCTCATTCGCCGCGGTCAACGTTTTGGGATCTTGAGGAAAGAAACTGAAGGATTATTGGATACAGAGATATACGAAGAACTTCATCGACGGGTATTGTCTGGGGTAGAGGGTCCAATACTGGAGA
>JBCCBL010000305.1:0-3780 GCA_039034055.1 Verrucomicrobiota bacterium
CCCGGGAAGTGCGCGAGGCAGCCCTGCTTCAGGGTGTTGACCGGCTTATGCTGGAGACGGATAGCCCTTTTTTGACACCGATGCCGCATCGTGGTAAACCGAATGAGCCCGCTTTTTTGAGCCACACTGCACGTTTTGCAGCGGAGCTTTTTGAGATGACTGAGCAGGAGCTTGCTGCGCGCAGTTCGGCGCGGGTGAGCGCGTTTTATGGGCTGGACTGATTTGTCATGGAATGCGCGAGGTTTATCAAGAATCCAGAATTCGGGCTCGTCGTAGTAGATAGATGCCTGTTAGAGCTTGGAGATGGATCCGATTTTGGCGGTATTTCTGATTTTGCTTTTTCTAAAGACTTTGGTAAGCCTGTGGCTCGATTGGCTGAATCTGAGCCATGTCAAGCGTCACGCAGATGAACGTCCTGATGCTTTGAAGGAGGTTATTGATGCTGAGACCTATGAACGGTCGGTAAAGTACACCCTGACTAAGGGTAGGTTCGGGATCGTGAATGGCGTGTTTGACGCGGTGATACTTGGAGCGGTGGTGGCGACTGGCCTGCTGGGATTTGCCTTTGGTTGGTTTACCGAACTTTGGGGAGCCGGTATTTGGGCGCAGGCGTTGATCTTGTTTCTAATCCCGACGTTGCTAGGATTATTGGATCTTCCGTTTGATTACTATTCGCAGTTTAAGATCGAAGCAGAGTTCGGGTTTAACAAATCGAGTGTTGGCCTCTGGATCGCTGACCAGTTTCGAAATTTGTTGGTCGGGGCTCTTTTCACGATTCCTTTGGTCGCGTTATTGCTGTTCATCGTGCAAACGCTTCCTGACACCTGGTGGCTGTGGGGCTTCTTCCTATTGTTCGGGTTTCAGTTGGTGATGATTGTTGTGTATCCAAAATTTATTATCCCGCTCTACAACAAACTGAGCCCTTTGCCCGATGGGCCTTTGCGGGATCGCCTTTTGGCTCTCGCGGAGAAGCTTAAGTTTCCGACAAAAACAATTGAAGTGATCGATGGCTCAAAGCGTTCGGGGCATTCGAATGCCTATTTTACGGGGTTCGGGAGTTTTCGGCAGGTGGTCATCTATGATACTTTAATCGATCAACTCGAACCGGAAGAGCTGGAAGCGGTTTTGGCGCATGAGATTGGCCACTACAAAAAGGGGCATATCCCCAAAACTTTAATTACCTATGGGGTGGTTGGGCTTGCCGCATTTGCTTTCATTGGTTGGTTGACACAAGTTCCGGCCTTCATCGAAGGATTGGGGTTTGTTGGTCTCCCGGAAGGAGCCTGGGTCCCGGCCACCTTAATGGCCTTTTCGATTGTGAGTGGGTTGTTTACATTTTGGATTAGTCCGCTGTCAGCGATGCGATCTCGGAAGCATGAATACGAAGCGGATGCCTATGCCAAAGATGCGGTTGGAAGCGCTCAGCCAATGATTGGCGCTCTGCGAAGTCTCTTTCAGAAAAACCTTAGTAATCTGAACCCACACCCAATATACAGTGGTTTCTACTACTCTCATCCAACTTTGCTGGAACGTGAGGCGGCTTTGATTGAGGATTAAGTATGAGGCAGGGTAAGACCGTGTTCACGTGTATTGAGAGATCCATCTCCCAGATCGTGAATCGGCAGTGGGTGTCCCGTTGGATTATCTGCGGTTTACTGATTATGTTGCTTGAGCCGGGATACGCTCTGACGGTGGCATCATACAATTTACAGAATTACCTATCGACGGGCCGAATGGTCGACGGGAGGTTCCGCAGGAATTATCCAAAACCGGAGACCGAGAAGCAGGCTTTGAGGGCAAAGATTTTGCAGGTAAACCCTGATATTTTAGCAGTCCAAGAAATGGGTGAGCGCTCATATTTAAAGGAGTTTCAAAGAGATTTGAAGCGCGATGGCCTCGACTACCCCTATGTCTATCTCGGGGTTGGTATTGACCAAGTGAGGCATACCGCGGTGCTTTCAAAGATTGAGCCCGCTTCAGTGAAGAGTCATTTGGATCTCCGTTTTAAGTATTTTGATGAATACCTGACACCCCAGCGCGGTCTTCTTGAGGTCCAGTTTGATGGTGTTGGGAAAGTCCCAGAATTTTCTCTGTATGTGGTGCATCTTAAAAGTAAGCGGACAGTTCGTAATGACGATCCTGAGGCCGCTTCTCAACGAGAGAAAGAAGCGCGCTCGATTCGGGACAGAATTCTTAAAAATCATGGTGAGGGCGAGGATGCTGCATACCTACTTGTAGGGGACTTGAATGACACTAAGAATAACCCGGCGGTGCTGCGATTCCTGGAGATTGGAGGTCGTAAGACGGGTCAATTGTTACCGCTTCAGGATGATGATGGCTTCTGGTGGACCTATTACTGGGACCGAGCCCACCAGTATTCCCGGGTGGACTACATGATCGCCGGCGCTGCGATATTCGAACGATGGGCCGGAAGGGGTGCTGTTGAGGCTGGTTTAAAAGGCTCGGATCATCGCTTGCTATGGGCTGAATTTGAGTGATATGTGGGTGTATAGATCCGGACTATTTTCCTGGAATCTGAGAAATGCGGGTGGCTTTTCCAGAGATGCTTAATATGGTCCTCTCGTTGAGCTAGGTTTTGCCCAGTTTTTGTAATGAAGCGTTATACAGATAGAGTCGCAGATTGGGTCGCCCAAGCATCTCAGAGTGATGTTAAGGAACTCATGGGTCCCACCACTAAATTTGTCTCCTCTAATTTTTTTGAGAAGATGGGTGCTTGTGAAGGTAGTCTGTGGTGGCGATATTCGGAGACCGAGTTTTTGGAGGTTTGCTATAATTCTGGACCCAATTCGGAGCGTATCGTTTGGCAAATTCGACAGCCCTTCAGTGATGGAATTGTCAGCCTGGTCTTTCACACGGGTGAACCCGCATACAGCAATCAATTGAGCGACAACCCTGATCATAGTAAGCAAATAGACCAGAAATTATCTCAGCAGACCGTTCGGATGTTGGCTTCTCCGTTGGTGCTCGGAGGAGAGATTGTCGGAGTCGCCTCAGCGGTTGTTTTGGATCCCAGTTCTGCTAAGCGTTTTGAGTATGCCGATCTAGAGATGACACAGCATTTGTCAGAGATTTTGAGGTCTCTTTGGGAGCGTCAGATTATTGTGGCGAGTGAAATCACCCTTTAGCCTAGGAGATTATGTTTTCTGAATCTCAGGTAAAGCGCGCCAAAGAAGCGATAAGTAAGAACACCGGAAAAGGGGTTCGAGTGGCGGTTCTGGATACCGGCATTGACTGGTCGCATAAAATGCTTGATGGGATGTTGCGCGCGGATGATGTCGGATTCGATCCAATAACACGGAAGGCATATAACATCGACTCTGCCGAACCGGATCCTTTCGGTCACGGTACAGCAGTCGCGAGCATCATCTATCGTTTGGCGCCCGAGGTTCGTTTGGGTTCGATTCGAGTCCTAAAGGGATCGGCCATGGGGACCTCGCCCGTTGTCCATGAGGGAGCAAGATTTGGTATCCGTTCAGGGTATCACTGTCTGCACTGTAGTTTTGGAACTCAAATGTTGGCGCGATTGCCTAGCTACAAGAGTTGGATTGATGAAGCTTACGTTAACAGTGTCCAGATTGTGAGCGCGACGAGTAATTTAGGGGCGATGCTTACCGATTACCCGTCACATTTTCCGACGGTCCTAGGAGTTACCGGCCAGCCCCTCAACGATTCCTATACGCTGAAGTTTATGGAGGATCAGTTGATACAACTGAGTCTTCCACTTGATGATTTTCGGGTCGCTTGGTGTGGGGGCACCAG
>JBCCBL010000306.1:0-3778 GCA_039034055.1 Verrucomicrobiota bacterium
CATCTGGGTGTCCTACGAGGTCAATCCCAAGCTTCTCCCGAAGCTGGATAGCGGCATTCACGATCCAGTTCGGAAGGGTGATTATCGGGCCTCGTTTCCCTGAATAATTTCGAGCAATCTTGGCGATCTCCCGGAATTCAAGGAACTCCCCAGCGATTAGTGCTCGAGTCGCCGCCTCACCCTCGACCACCGCCCAGAGCGCCTGCGTAACCTCTTCGAGATCGGCAACATGCGTCCCTCCGCTACTGACTAGACATACTCGTGCATCGGTCATGCTTTGAATCGTCCCTGCTGTAATCATCTGGAAGTCACCCGCTCCATACACCTCCCCTGGATAGACCACCGAAAGTTTGATTCCAGAGTCGCGGGAGCTTTTTATCAACCACTGCTCTGCTTCAAATTTCGCGGCAGCGTAGGGAAACCGAGACCGCCTGGGAAGCTGGTGATTGCGTTTAACCTTCCAATCAGACCGGGAGTCATAGCCTCCAAGCGCCGATGCGGAACTCACAAAGACAAAATGTTTCCCGCCATTTTCGACAGTCTGCCGCCAAGCAAGCTTCACCGAATCGATAACCCAATCGTAGACTTTGGGGTCGTTTAAAAGGCTCCAGGACGACGGACTGGCCAAATGGAGGGTTGTCTCAATAGTTTCATCGTCGGGCCAATCGATGATTCCCGCTTGTAAGTCCCCAAAACTCCAGGCATCCGCGGGAGGAAGGTTTCTCAACCTCTCAATCCGCTCGGTGCTTCGAGCATGCGCAATCACGCGGTAGCGATCGCGCGTTTTATCATTCAATAAATGCGACCCAATGAACCCGGTAGCTCCGGTGACCCATAATCCCGGTTTCCTGGATCCTGCAACCGGATCAGTCTCGGTCTCCATCAGACGGGGTTTCGACGTGGTCGTGCGGACTGATCCCCGTAGCGGACCGATACTCCTTTAAGCAAATAGATCACTTCCTCAGCAATGTTGGTCGCGTGATCCGCGATCCGCTCGAGAGACTTCGAAATGAAAATCAACTCCATGACCGTTTCGATATCCCCATTACCATCTTTCATGATGCTCGTGAATCCGGAGAAGTTGTTACGGTTTATCTGATCGATTTCACGATCCCGGTCGCAGATCAGCTGCGCTTTCGGAACATCTTCCTCAACAAAACTATCCAGAGCCGAGTTCAGCATTTCCACCGTCAAACGGCTCATCAGTGGAATGTCTAAAAGCTCCGAAGTTCGGCCCTTTGCGAGGATGCGTCTGGAACGCTTAGCCATACTCGTCGCTTCATCCCCTACCCGCTCCAGGTCGTGACTCGCCTTCACCGCAACGGTCAGCAATCGGAGATCCGAAGCAACGGGTGCCCTCAGAGAAATATACCGCACGGCCTCGTGGTCAATTGCGGTCTCAAGATCGTCGACATCACGGTCTTTCTGAATCACACTATCAGCGTATTCCAAATCTGCCTCGACGAGCGCCTTGACTGACAACTCGACCATTTCCACAGCCTTTTCTCCCATCAGCAAAAGCTTGGAGCGAACATCCTCCAGCTCTTCATGAAAGTAGCGTTTAATTAAGTTCGTTGACATGACCATTCACTATCCAAAACGGCCCGAAACGTAGGACTCAGTTCGCGCGTCTTTTGGGTTCATAAAAATGTCCTCGGTACTCTGATACTCGATCAAATGCCCGTCGTAGAAAAATGCGGTTTCATCCGAGACCCGGGCCGCCTGCTGCAAGTTATGAGTCACGATCACGATGGTATAGGTATGTTTCAAATTGTGAATGAGTTCCTCAACATGATTGGTCGCCACTGGATCCAAAGCCGAACAGGGCTCGTCCATCAGAAGGATCTCTGGATCCGTCGCCAAAGTGCGGGCGATACACAAACGTTGCATTTCACCTCCCGAAAGGCTCAAAGCGCTCTCAAAAAGACGATCCTTGATGTCATCCCACAACGCGGCGCGGCGCAGACTCTTTTCAACCGCAGCATCGATGATTTGCTTATCCTTAATACCAGAAATCTTCAGGCCGTAGGCGACATTTTCGTAAATACTTTTCGGAAATGGGTTCGATTCTTGGAAAACGATTCCGACCCGACGACGCAAGGCGATCACATTTTGCTGCCCAGCATGGATATCCTCACCATCGATGAAAATCCGTCCCGATGCATGAAACCCGTCGGAAAGTTCATTCATCCGATTGATACAACGAAGCAGAGTCGATTTACCGCAGCCAGAGGGGCCTATCAACGCCGTCACGGTGTTCTTACGAAAACTAAGATTCAGACCCGTGAGAACCCGCTTTTTACCAAAGCCAAAGGAATACTGCTGAAACTGAATGTAATTCTCGGGATCGCCCGGTTTCGCCACCGGTAAATCCAAGGGAATGACCTCAGCGCGCATTGCTTGAGGCGCTTCAGCGGTCGACGAGACATCCTCATGCGATGCTACCTCACGAACTACTGGCTCCTCGATCTGTTTCTCGGTACTCATTCCTGACTAATTTCCACCCAATTTCCGCTGCTGCTCCATCAGTAGACGCCGCGCAATCACCGCACTAAAGTTCATCAAAAATATTAGCCCGACCAAAAGCAATGCTGTCTTAAAAAGAAATGGAACCGCCTCGATGCTATTCGATGAATGAAAGGTCAAATCGTAAACATGATAGCCCAAATGCATGAACTTGCGCTCAAAATGGATAAATGGGGCCTCCGCACTCAGGAGAATTTGCGGGGCTAAGCGCGTTACCCCGAGCAGCATCAAAGGTGCAACTTCACCAGCGGCACGAGCCACCGCTAAGATCAAGCCTGTCAACAAACCCGGGGTCGCATATGGCAACACTACTCGCCAAATAGTCTGCCACTTCGAAGCACCCAAGGCCATCGAAGCATCCCGGATATGCCGCGGGACCGAGCGTAGCGATTGCTCAGTCGAAACGATGACTACAGGGAGTGTCATCAAAGCAAGCGAAAGGGAGGCCCACAAGATACCACCCGTTCCATAGGTGGGAGAAGGTAGATTTTCCGCGAATAAAAACTGGTCTACCCGACCCCCAACAAAATAAACAAAAAACCCCAGACCGAAAACCCCGTAAATAATCGACGGAATCCCCGCCAGATTATTGACCGCGATTCGCACCCAGCTCAGGAGCAGACCGTTTCTTGCATACTCGCTCAAATAGAGAGCCACCACCACTCCCAGCGGAGCTACAATCACACTCATAATCAAGGTCAGGAAAAACGTTCCGACAATCGCCGGGAAGACCCCACCAGACGTCGTCCCCCCCAGCGGATAGTCAGTCACGTAACTGAAGATTCGATCAAAATAAATCCCAACTCGTCTCTGGAACGAAAGCTCATCACTGAAGTAATACTCAGAAATCTGCATGACCTCGATTTCAATTCTCGATCCACGCCCACCCTCCGCGATCAGCACATTTTTCTGCGATGAATCCCTCAGCGTCTGGACCTCATTGAACAACGCTCTTTTCTCATCCGTAGACTCCACAAGAGACGCGCCTCTTTGTAACTCAAGAATTCGGCTCCGGGTATCACTCGCCTGGATCAACGCCTCTGCAAACTGATCAGAAAAATCCGTTTCGGAAACCGAAATATCCCTGCCCTTGAGGCGCAAATATTGAGGACACACCGCGAAACGCTGGCCATTTTGGGTCCTGACGAATAGAGTGCCCTTTGCCGGTAATATCGCTTCAATTTCACCTTGAGCTAATTTCTCGACAGCCAATCGCCCTTGATCATTGGCTAAAAGCGCTAAATCCGTAGAG
>JBCCBL010000307.1:0-3737 GCA_039034055.1 Verrucomicrobiota bacterium
GCTGTTGCTGCTGAGCGCGCTCGATCAAGTCGCGCAGGGCATTCAGTTCGGCATTGGTTGGATAGCGATCTAATCCCAGGTTTACAGCTTCTTTGGCAGCCTCAAGGTCGTCGCCGTAGTAAGCCTTTGCGCTCATGTCGAAGTAGGAGAGCGCGGAGACGTTTGCGGACAGTCGATGGTCAGTGCCGAGCCAGACGAGAGTGCTGGCTATTGCGAGGGTTAAAAACTGTCTGATCGGGAGCATCATGGATTTCCGAATTCCGAATTAGGAGGCGTCTGTGTGGGGGGAGGGGCCAGGATATTTACGATCTCCCTAAGGCGATTTTGTTTCCTTTTATAAATATCTGCTGTGGGGTCATTTTTGGCTATTTCCTCAAGAATGTCCACGGCGTCAAAATACTCGTTGTTTGTAACCAGTTTATCGGCGATGGCCTCTGCTTGGATTACCGCCTGGGTCGGCTTTTTCAGCTCGTAAATCATATCTTCGAGCGCGTTTTCGATTTGCGGGAGCATTTCTTGGTGGCGGGCCAGTTCCTCCCAGTCCAGTTCTGAAGCGGTGAGGAGGTTTTGCAGGGCTCCTAGGTTTTTCTGGATGTCGATTTCATCAGGAGTCAATTCCTCCGCATTGAGCCAAGAAAGCTCGGCATCTAGGAGTAGCTTACGTTGATCGCGTGCTGGGTCTGAAGTATCGACCAAGCGCTCGTCGAGCCTCAGCATCTGCCTCAGGACCTGTTCGCATTGGGTCCAAGCCTTTCTTCTGAGCGGAATCTCAAGCAGCGCATCCTCGCCGAATTTCAATGCCTCATAGGAGGCTTCGAAGGACTGGCGCAGGGCTTCATTGATCGCATTTAGATCGAATTCAGATGCATCGACCCCAATCGCTCTGGAAATGCGGGCCATCCCGAGATTGTAGAATGCATCTGCTTGAAGATCGAGGTCGCTGGTGCTGAGCGCCGCTTGAAACGAGGTGATCGCACCGGCGTAGTCTCCAGCCTGGTATCGGGCAACTCCTAAGTTGTAAGCATTGTAGGCAGCCTCTGGGCCGAGTTCTGGGAGTTTTGTGAGGATCTCTATGGCTCCGACCCAATCCTCACTTTTGAGTTTTGAATAACCTTCGTAAGAGTCTCGAAGCGCCAAGCTGGTTTTGGGTGTAAGCGAGGCGAGTATTAAGAATCCAAGCGCAAATGTAGCCGCGCTACCGGATATGCCCTGCATCCCAGCGCGGCGATTACCGACAAAAAAGATCGCGGTGAGGAGGATGAATCCTGGAATGACAAACCAAGCATATCTTTCGAATGGAATCTCTTCGACGGTAGCCTCGCGCAGTTGGTCGGGGAGCGACGCTAGGCGTTGTTCATAAAGTATCTCGAGACCGTTCCCACTTGCCCCTAGCGGGACGTAGAGCCCTCCGGCAGCCTGTGCAATCTCAACCAGGGTTTTCTCATCGAGTCGCGTAATCACTGGAGTGCCGTCTGGATTGACCATGAAGTTGCGGCTGCCGAAACGGTCGGTCACCGGAATTCGCGATCCGGTGGCACCCCCGACACCCACAGTGTATATGACAATGCCTGCTTCTGCCGCTTCGCGCGCAGCTTCGATCCCGGACTCCTCCAAATCTTCTCCATCAGTCATTAATATGAGTATTTTGGCATTTTCTCCTTCTGGAAACGCGGATTTGGCCTCGTCGATAGCCGCCGCGATGTCGGTACCTCTGTGGGGAATAATACCGGGCACGATGGACTTAAGGGTCATGCGAAAGGCATTCATGTCAAAGGTCGGAGGGCATTGCAAAAATGCGTCCCCGGCGAACGCGATGATGCCGATTTGGTCTCCTACAGTGGTTTTTATGAAATCGCGGATCGCCAATTTTGAACGCTCGATGCGGTTGGGTATAATGTCTTCCGCGAGCATGCTGTTTGAAGCATCCAAGGCAAATATGATATCGATGCCTCGGCCTTCGATTTCGCGCATTTCAGAACCCCACTGAGGGCGTGCCGCACCCACGCCGAGAAGCAGGATCGAAAGAAGCACCAGGATGTTCCGCACCCACACCAAACGACGGCTGAAGGAGTGAGCGAGCCTTCCGAGCAGGCGGGGTGAGATAAATATCGAGAGTTGTTTTTGCAAGCGGCGTTGACCGTCGATCATCAGGAGCAGGATGATCGGTAGTAAGATTGCTAAAACGGCGATGATGATCGGGTTTTGGAAAATCATGGGATGCGTCGGGATCGGGTGTTTCGCAGCAACTCGCCCAGGAGCAGGATTCCGAGAGCCGCAAACAGGGGATAGGCGAAGAGTTCGTCGTGTTTGGCGTAGCTTTCGAGCGTGATTTCCGTTTTTTCGAGTTCATCAATCTCCGCATAAATTTCCTCTAGGCCCTCAGTGTCGCTGGCGCGGAAGAAGAGTCCGTCGGAGACTTCTGCGATGGTTCGGAGGGTCGATTCGTTGACCGGGGTTGGCCCTCGGCGGATGCTCGGGATAGGCCGGCCATTGGCATCGCGGTAGATACGTCCACGCGAATCGGTCTGTGGAGATGGAGCCGCTTCCTCAGTGCCGGCAGCGATCGTGTAAACGCGGATTCCGTAGGCGGCGGCAGCTTCGGCGGCGGCTTCCGGAGAGAGGGTGCCGCGATTGTTGTCACCGTCGGAGAGAAGGATTACAATCCTACTTTCAGACTCCATCTCTCGCAATCGGTTGACACACATGCCAAGCGCCGAGCCGATAGCGGTGCCTCCTTGAGGGATGAGTCCTACTTCGAGTCGCGCGAAGTTTTTGTTGAGCCAATCGTGGTTTAGCGTGAGAGGGCTTACGAGGTAGGGGGCCTCGGCGAAGGCGACCATACCGATCCGATCAAATTCCCGGTCTTTGATAAAACCGGCGACCACTGTTTTAACAGCCTCCAGTCGGGTGTCGCGCTGTCCATCGATGAAAAAATCCATCGCGTGCATCGATCCAGATACATCGATTGCGAGCATGATGTCGACTCCGCTGGAATCGGTGGTTTCTTCAATATCTGTGATACGTGGACGGGCCAAGGCGAGCACCACTAGAATCCAGGGTAGGATCAAGAATAACCAATTCAGGCGTCCTTTGCGCGATTTTACGGGATGGCTGCCAGCAGTAATGAGCTTCAAACTGCTGTAGCGCACTGCCGCAGGTTTGCCTTGCCTGCTGCGCAGCCACAGGAGCAATGGAAGGAGGAGCAGAAGCAACAGAACGGGCGCGTAGGCGAAGTTAATCATGTCGCGAGAGTCCTTCCCTCGCCGGCTCTATCAGTAGAGGGTGGTTTGGTGGCTTCCATCCGGCTCCGTTTGACAACAAATCGATACAGTTTTTCGACCAGCAAACCGGCCTCCTTTAGCAAGCTTTGCCTCTGCTCGGAATCGACAGACTGTTGAGCGAATTTTGCCATATCACAGAGACCCAGAAAACGCTCCAAATGTTCTTTTATTTCTTGGGTGAAAAATGGGTGGGATTGAATCGATTGGAGGAATTCTTCGGTAGTCTGCTCCTGAGCTGGAATTTCGCAGGCCTGCTCGATGTAGCGACGGACGATTTCAGAGACTTCGCTCGAAAATTCCCGAGCTTCTAGCTCACCGATTCTGCCTTCCAAGCTCTTGATTGCTTCGAGGGCAATGTTGAGGGGATTGATTTTTTGGCTGATCTCTTCCGAGCTACCCCGAGCCGCGCGCACCATCCAGATGATGAGCAGAGTGAGCACGGCGAGAGTGATCAGA
>JBCCBL010000308.1:0-3695 GCA_039034055.1 Verrucomicrobiota bacterium
ATTCCTTTTTGCAGGAACTCGACATTGGTTACGAAAAGGTCGTCTCCCACCAACTGAACCTTGTCACCGATTTTATCGGTCAGGGCTTTCCAGCCGTCCCAGTCGTTCTCGTCGCATCCGTCTTCGATGGAGTCGATTGGATACTTCTCACACAGTTCCGCGAGGTATGCAGCTTGTTCTTCTGATGAGCGTTTCGCGCCCCCTTCACCTTCGAACTTTGCATAGTCGTAAATCCCATCGCTGAAGAATTCTGAAGCAGCGCAATCTAGAGCAAATGTGATGTCTTCGCCGACTTTGTATCCAGCGGCCTCTACGGCTTTGGAGAGTGTGTCAAGAGCGTCTTCAGTTCCCTCAAACGTTGGTGCGAACCCACCCTCGTCACCGACAGCAGTGCTGAGGCCGCGGCTCTTGAGGACTTTTTTGAGGCTGTGGAAACACTCCGCGCCCATGCGAATCGCTTCGCTGAAGCTGGGAGCCCCTACCGGGCGTATCATGAATTCTTGGAATGCGATCGGGGCGTCTGAGTGAGAGCCTCCGTTGATCACGTTCATCATGGGGACCGGGAGGATTTTGGCATTGGGTCCTCCGAGGTATTTATAAAGAGGTAGGTCGAGGGCGGTCGCAGCTGCTTTGGCAACGGCAAGTGATACCCCGAGGATGGCGTTGGCACCGAGTTTGTTTTTGTTTTTGGTTCCATCGAGTGCGAGCATCGCTTTGTCGATGGTGAGTTGGTCGGTAGCGTCGAGCCCGATCAATTCGGGGGCGATGATGCTTTGGACGTTTTCGACTGCTTGGGTGACGCCCTTTCCAAGGAAGCGGCTCTTGTCACCGTCGCGAAGCTCACAGGCTTCGTGCTCGCCAGTGGAGGCGCCGGAAGGGACGGCTGCGCGTCCGACAAAACCGCCCTCAAGTTCTACGTCTACTTCGACCGTTGGATTGCCCCGTGAATCAATGATTTGCAGGGCGCGAATATCTACGATGTTTGTCATATTTCTGTGGTTAAATTGTGCAGAGGATACACTGTGCTTGAAGCAACCCAGAGCCTTGTCGCCAGAGCTTTAAGATGTCAAAGCAGATTGAGCGATTCGGCAAATATTCACCTGATTATCACTCGAGAAGTCGGTCAGGTGTCGCTGATGGGTGAAAATCTCAGGAATTGCTTCAAATCCGCGCGTGCTTGAGGCCAAGCTTCCTGAAGACTTTCGGATCCAGTGACGATGAGTTGGACCGAGGTGCGGTTTCGAATGCGTTCACCCTTTAAAACATTTTTAAGCCGACCGGCAGCCCCGACGACCCTGACCGGAGCGGGTCGCAGATCGCTATCCCACACGCCAAAAAATACACTACGTGGGATGCGGCGGCCGCCCGGAAGCGACAGATCGAACTGGTACCCTTTTAACAAAATGGTCCCATATTCTGTTGGTAAGCGAAATTCCTGGGGCCCATCCACAAGAAGGTGACCGACACTGGGTAGGCAGATCTCGGGACTGTGTATTCCGGCAAAGGACGAAATGCGTCCGGCATTCCAATGAAAAAAGTAGGAAGTTGTGGCGAGACCATCTGCTCGACGCCATTGGACCCGGGTACCTTCCGAGTAGCGGAGGAGGGCTCGTTGATCGGCCGGGATTTCGACGATCTTTACGTCTGAATCGAGCGCATCCCAGTGCGCGTGAGTGATGATCGCATTTCCCTCAGAATCTTCCTTCAGGAGGTAATAGCCCATGGCCACTCCTCGAGAAATTGGGATAAACAAGATTGCGATCCAGATCCAGTTTGGAGCATTCTTGGAGGAAGAGACTACCTTCACGGGAGGTTCGGTATGTTTTGGATCCGGTCTCCAACGGCTGAAGGTAATATGAAAGAGCACTGCAACGCCAAGAACGAGCAGAAAGGCGATGCAGGTACTGAACCATCCGGTGCTGTCGTGCATGAACTCGAAATCGTCGGTGCCCAATAAATGCACGGAATGAGTTAAAGCCAGGGTGCGTCCGATGTTTACAATAAAGGCAACGATAGGAGCCAGGCTCAGGAGCGAGATACGTTGTATCGGCGAAAACCGATAATACTCTCCGAAGAACCAAGCGGCCATGAGTGAAGATTGAAATGAGCGCACTCCGCTGCAGGCTTCTTCAACCCCGACAAATGCGTCGGGTAGGGCGATGATCTGACCTTGCTGAATAGCCGGAATTCCCATGCTATTGATCAAGACTACGGTAGCCTCGGAAACCCAGGCCATGAGTGTTTGGGTGAGTGTCGCTTCAATTCCTGAAGGCCACGGCATTGCAAACAGCATCAATCCGGTAGCAGGGAGGATGCGTCGCGTTTGGAGGGGACCGTAAAGCAGATAGAAGATTGCAAACGTGATGCCTAGAGCAATGGCGCAATAGGCCCAATAGACGGCTCTCCAGTCGGGGTTGGCAAGTCTCACCAGATGGATTGGGAAAATGAGGCACAGACACATTCCAATGATCCACAAGAGGTGAGGGCGTTCAATTGCCGAGAGTTGAAGCGGGATCCCTCCGATCCGGCGGTAGGCCAGGTATGCGACCAGAGGGGGAACTAGGTATCCAAATTCGTAGACTGGGTTAAGGTCCCATTCGACTCTAAGTATTTCCAGAAAATCGACCCAAACGGTGGCGCAGAGAGCTAAGAATGCCCATTCATATCGGCTAGTCTTGAGTTTTTGTTTCTTAGATTGATGAGGCATCGAAGTTTGCCTTGGGTCCTCAAACGTTTGTCTTCGGAGAAGTAAATGGGGCTAGATTCCAAAAGGTTTAGTCGGAACCCCTTCGGTCGATTAAGTGACTTTCTTCGAGGGTATGAGAAAAATACACGACGCATATGAGAAGTTGAGAAATCCTTGGTATCGTCGGCCTAAAACACTCACGGCCGTGTTTATCTTTTTATCCGCGCTTATCGGAATGAGCTTCCTGGGCCTTGAATACCTCGGTGAAAAAAATCGCGAACGGACCCTTGACGTCATTGATCGCGCGTTTGCTGGGGGAGATATTCAACAGGCTAGCCGGACGATCCGCATGGCATTGGAAAGCGATCCCGCTGATGAAGGCCTTCAGGTCCAATATGCACGCCTGCTGTCTCGGTTAGAGCCAAGGGCCGCGGTGGGAGCTTGGAAGTCGGTGTTAGAGCAAACCCAGGAATCAGAGCATGCGGTCGCCTACGCTTTGGCAGCCATAAGTATCGGTGATTTCGAAAGTGCCGAAGAAGCGGTTAGTTTCCTCGATAACAATCCTCAGGCCGCGTCTGCTTATCATCGAGCAGCCTATTCTCTAAGTTTTGCGCGCGGGAATGACCCAGAGGCATATTTTCATCTCGAGCGCATCTTGGAGCTTGAGCCAGATTCTGCCGATTACCGCTTTGATCATGCGCGTTTAGGAGCGCGTTCGCTTGATGTTGAGGTATCTGAGAAGGCAATTGCTGAGCTTTGGGAGAATGTCGAGACTGCTCAGGGGCCGGTTCGCAATGAGGCTGCTCGCGCGCTTGCTCAAGCATACGTTTATCACAGTGACTCTCAAGGGCTCAAACGAACACTGGCTGCGGCACGCGATCCTAAAAGAAATCCACCGGCGAGCAATTTTCTATGGGCCTTGGAAGCGGAACATCGCCTCAATCCGGCATTAGATGTTGAAGAAATTTCTGATGTTTGGACTCAGAGTTTATCCCAAGGAGATGAATCG
>JBCCBL010000309.1:0-3686 GCA_039034055.1 Verrucomicrobiota bacterium
ATATTGTCTTATTCAATATTGAGCAACTTTCGGGCACCTGTGTTATGGATATGAGCCCGCGCTTGGCGATGACGATTATCGATCGCTTGCTTGGGGGTAAAGGGCATAGTGTCCGTGAAGAGCGCTACCTCACCGATATCGAGATTGCGCTGATGGATGATGTGCTTTCTGTGATCCTGGAAGAATGGTGTCGGCAGTGGGAAGATCTTAGAGAACTCAATGCTTCAATTGTTGGGCGTGAGAATAATGGGCGATTCCTTCAAACATCACCCCACGATGCGATTATGCTGATTCTCACCATGGAAGCCGCAATTGGTGACTGCTCTGATTATATCCAGATAGCAGTGCCTTATTACACGGTGGAGCCGATTATCAAGCAGATGCAAGAAGACTCCAAGACCTATTCGCGGAGTGAGGTCAAGGAGAAGGCGATGTCATGGCGAGATTCTTACAGCGATATATCCGTTCCGATTATTGCCGAATGGGATGCGTTTGAAATGAATTTGTCCGACGTGTTGTCTCTACGTCCTGGAGATCTTTTGGAACTCCCCAAAGGAGTGATCAAAGAGACCAAACTTCGGGTCGAGGATACTACATGTTATACGGGAGAGGTTGGAATCGAGAATGGCTCTGTTGCCGTGAAAATAAACAACCGAGAAAGCACGGTGTAGATTATTATGGAAAACCTAACTGAATCTCCAAATTTAGACGTAGTCTTGGATGTAAAAGTCCAGGCTACGGTCCAGCTTGGTTCTTGCGAATTGCCGATGCGTGAAATTTTCGAGCTTAACCCTGGATCAGTCCTCCAACTCAAACAACAAGCAAAAGACCCCGTTGGGCTCTTTGTGAACCAAAAGCTTATCGCTTATGGGGAGGTTGTGGTTGTTGAGGACAATTTCGGTATCAAGCTCACAGAACTCGTAGGTGAATTGAAATAAGTCTAGAATGATTGCTCCTGCAATTATCCGTAAGATAGCATTTTTAGCTGTCTCGCTGCTATTGATTGTTCAATGGTCTGCAGCACAAGAGTCTTCGGGTATCGAGCTTCCAGAGGAGACTGATCAAGAAACGATCTATACTCCAAAGACGGACCCAAAGGATGAAGCGGTTATCGGGGAATCGGTGACTCCTGCTCCGGCATCATCATTTATGACTTCGGTTGGCTCATGGCTCCTTGTGATCACCGCATTTGCGATCACCGCAGTCTACCTCAAACGAAAAGGTTTTTTTCAAGCAAAGACTGGTTCCGTAAACGGGAGAAAACTCGAAATTCTCGAGACGACGGCGCTCGGAGGCCGGCAATTTTTGGTGCTCGCCCGTATCAGAAATCGTGAGGTTTTGCTAGGAGTGGGTCAGGGGTTTATCTCGCGACTGGAGACCATTGATAATGTGAAGGATGCGTCGAATGACTTTTCGTTCGAAAACGAGCTGTCCAAAGAATTTGAGGAAGGTGAGGAATCATGATTCCGAGGTGCATTATATATTTCGGACTCTTTTTCGCGACCACCGTCTTGAATGCTCAGTCGTCCCCATTTTCCATAGACATTGAGTTGGGAGGCGAGGGGCAGAATGATTTTGGATTGGCAATCCAGATCGTCATATTGATGACTGTTCTGAGCTTGGCTCCGTCCATTGTCATCATGATGACATCATTCACTCGTATCGTGATTATTCTTGGATTTGTACGAACAGCAATGGGCGTCCAGACCGCACCTTCGAATCAAATCATCCTGGGGTTGGCTTTGTTTCTAACCTATTTTATCATGGGTCCCACCTTGAACACCGCTTACGAAACCGGCCTGCAGCCATATTCGGAAGGAGAGATTACATCTAAGGAAGCCATGGAAATTGTGAGCGCCGAATTTCGGGGATTCATGATGCAGCACACTAGCCCGAGTGATATTGAATTCATGCTTGGATTGAGTGGGATGGGGCCTACCTCAGTATCTGCGATCCCGATGCGTGTTGTCATTCCAGCGTTCATACTTAGCGAGCTGCGCACAGCCTTCCAGATGGGTTTCTTGATTTTTATACCGTTCTTGGTGATCGACTTTATCGTGGCATCGACGCTCATGGCGATGGGGATGATGATGATGCCACCAATTGTCGTATCCTTACCTTTTAAACTGCTTCTATTTGTTTTGGTAGATGGTTGGACTCTGATCGTTCAATCGATTGTCAACAGTTTCGCGATATGACGATTGAAATGGCCATAGATATCTTTCAAGGCATGATAAAATTTTGCCTGATGTTGGTTTCGCCGATATTGCTCATGGCGATTGCGATCGGAGTAGCGGTCAGTATCGCACAAACGATTACGAGTATTCAGGAGCAGACCCTAACATTTGTTCCGAAGCTATTTTCGGTTTCCGCACTGGTTGCGGTGTCGGCAAGTTGGTTTTTGACTAGTTTGATGGATTACACTCGGGGTCTCTTCGAGTTGATGAGCACATTGGCCAGATGATATTTTCAATCTCAGATATATCTTTGGGATTTCTTGTATTGTGTCGGTTGGGACCCGTGTTTTTTCTCTTCCCGGTATTCTCATCCAAGGTTGTGCCGACGACGGTCAAGTTGGCTTTGGCGCTTTTTTTTACAATGATTTTTGTCGGAGTACTTCCATTGCAAGCTCCGGCACTGCCTTCGGTTGTTTCAGTAATGCTCTCCGGATTTGCGGAGATCCTCGTCGGCTCATTTATAGGGATGGCTTCAAGGCTGACTTTCTGGATCATTGAATTGGCTGGCTTCATAATTTCCCAGGAAATCGGATTGATGATGAGTTCAGCGATTGACCCGATCACCAATCAAAACAGTTCAACCATCGCATCAGTCCTCTACTATTTTGGGATCGTCATCGTTTTTGTCACGCAAACACATCATGATTTGATTCGAGGTTTTGCCCATTCGCTGATGTATTTTCCGGTTGGGATCGAATGGCTACGCTTGGGCTCTCTCAAGGATCTAGTGTATGAGACCTCGCGAGTGTTCCACTTGGGAGTGTTGATGGCGGCTCCATTCATTTCGATCAATATGCTTATAAACCTGACCTTTGCGGTCCTCGGTCGAGCTGCGCCAAAAATGAATGTCTTTATGGTCAGCTTCGCAGTCAGGATTCTCGCCGGGTTTTTCTTGTTAACTTCGGCGAGTATTTTGCTCGCTCACTATATTGAACGCGAACTCGGACGTATCGTGCCGGTAATCACAAAGTTCCTGGGAGGCTGATTTAGATGGCTGAAGATCAGGACATGAAAACAGAAGAACCGACTCCCAAGAGGCAGTCGGAAGAATTTCAAAAGGGAAATTTACCAAAGGCTCAGGAAATTGGAATTGTTGCAACTCTGTCGGTCGCCTTTGTCGCGCTTCTATTCGAGGGCAGGGACAAAGCAATCTATGTGTCTGATTATTCACGTCGAATCTTCTCGAGCCTCGGGGATAAGCCTCTGACACTCGAATCTGGAGCGATTGAATTACAAAAAGCGGTTGAAGTTACCGGGTTGGTCGCTGGACCTTTCGCAATCTATTGTGCAGTCGCAGCGGTAATCGCGAATGGCTTGCAGACGAAATTCAAATTGACCCCTAAAGCGATGTCCCCGTCTCTCAGTAAATTCAATCCGATCAGCGGATTGAAGCGTCTCTTTGGAAAAGAGGTCTTGGCAAATTTCGGGATCGATTTCATGAAGTTCTCC
>JBCCBL010000310.1:0-3685 GCA_039034055.1 Verrucomicrobiota bacterium
GTACATTCGCGCGGATGGTTGACGTGAATGCTCATCCAAATCGGGCCATGTTTCCGGAATATGGCGCATAATTCAGGAGTGATGCGCTGGGGCAAAAACACTGGAATGCGTGAGCCAATACGGATGAATTCGACGTGAGGAATAGCGCGCAGCCTTCCGAGCAGGTAGTCGATCTTATTGTCGTTGAGCAGCAGCGGATCTCCCCCGCTGAGCAATACATCGCGGACCTGCGGATGTGTTTCTATGTAGCGGAGCCCCTCCTCAAATTCTGGGTGGAAATTATAATCTTGGGCGTTGGATACGAGCCGACTCCGAGTACAATAACGGCAATACGAAGCACAGCGGTCGGTTACCAAAAATAAGACTCGGTCTGGATAGCGGTGTATGATGCCTTCGACAGGCTTGGTGTTGTCTTCGCCGACTGGATCGAGGAGTTCCTCCGGAGCGGTGTAACTCTCTCCAGCGCGGGGGATGACCTGTTTGCGAATGGGGCAGTTGGGGTCATCACGATCAATTAGGTTGAAAAAGTAAGGAGTGATCGCGAGCGCTAGTTTGCTATCTGAGAAATAACAGCCCGCGCGTTCCTCTGGGGTGAGGTCTAGATACTCTTCCAGTTTCTCGACCGAGGTGATACGGTTTTGAAGCTGCCAGCGCCAACGTTGCCAATTGCGCTCTGGGACGTCTGACCAAAGGCCTTGTCCACGAAACCATTGTTCCTTTGAGTCTTCAGGGTACATGTAGTTTGCTGAATCGATAGTTTGCAAATTTTGTGGTGGATTCCGAAGTAAAATCGCGAAATGGACACCACCTGGGTTCCTTATGTATTGACGTATTTGAATATGTCAATTTATACATTTCGCCGAAATAGAGATGGATGAAAACAGTCTGAGCCTGAGTCTGAAAGCCCTCGCGGACCCCGTGAGGCTCCGAATCCTGGCGCTCTTGCCAGATGAGGCAAATTGTGAGCATGGAAACAATGTGTCTCAATTAGCGATGAAATTGGATATGCCTCAGCCCTCAATTTCGCATCACTTAAAAATCCTGAGATCTGCTGAATTCGTGGATTATCAAAAGATGTGTCGCGATGTTTTCTATTGGCGCAATGCGCAAAAGTTGAGCGAAGTGTGCCTCACCTTGGGTGAATCCTTAAATTTTGATTTGCGAGAATCTGGGAAGCCGATAGCAAAACCTGATGCGCGCATTGAGGAACAGCATCCTAGCATTTGAAGACGGCACGGTATTTCGTGGAGAGGCTTTTGGGGCCAGCGTTACGAGCGTCGGTGAGGCCTGCTTCAACACTAGTATGACTGGCTATCAAGAAATCCTCACAGATCCTTCTTATTTCGGCCAGATCGTTACCATGACTCCGCCTCAGATTGGAAATTATGGAGTGAATTGGGAGGACCCGGAGTCTAAGCAGCCCCAGGTTAAAGGGTTCGTCGTTCGTGAATTGTCTCCAAATACTTCGAATTGGCGTAGTGAAGGCACCTTGAGTGAGTACTTGGAAAAATATGGAATCCCGGGGATTCAAGGAGTCGATACTCGCTCAATCACCAAGAAGCTTCGTGTAAGTGGTGCCTTGAAATGCTGCTTGTCTACTGAGGAAATTTCTGTGGATGAGGCGATTGACCAGGCCAAGGCCTGGGACGGTATGCAAGGCAAGGACTACGTCTCTGCGGTGACGTGCGAATCGATTTACGAATGGGACTCGGATGGGGAAGAGAGCATCCAATTCACGGTTCCGGGGACCGAACTCGATTTGCTCCAGCCTAAGGATAAACGCTTCAAAGTGGTGGCCTTTGATTACGGAGCAAAATTGTCTATCTATAAGAAGCTGAAACTTCATGGATTTGATGTGACGGTGCTTCCGGCGTCCACTTCTGCAGAACAAGTCGATGAACTCAAACCCGACTGCGTATTTTTGAGTAATGGGCCTGGAGATCCGGCAGCGGTCGGCTATGCTCATGAAATTGCCAGCAAATTAATCCAGAAATATCCTACATTCGGAATTTGCATGGGTCATCAAATCCTCACCCATGCTCTCGGTGCAGATACTTTCAAATTGAAGTTCGGGCATCGTGGTGGCAACCAGCCAGTTAAAAACTTAGAGACAGGCAAAGTCTCAATCACTTCGCAAAACCATGGGTTTGCATCCTCGAAGGAGGAAGTCGAACGGGTTGGAGGTATTGTAACGGAAATCAATTTGAACGATGACACGGTGGAAGGTATCCGTCACAAGGAGTTACCCGTATTCTCGGTCCAATATCACCCCGAAGCGGCTCCCGGACCGAATGACGCAGATCCGCTCTTCGAGAAATTTTATGAACTAGTCAAAATGACCAAGGGCGATTAGTCCTGGTTTCTTAGATACTCAAGCCGTTCGCGGGCGAGCTGGGAAACACGCTCGCGGGCATCCGGATTGTTTTCGAGTCGTTTCCGGGCGATTTCTGGATCAACCTCGGAAGGTGAATTCTGGAGACGGGCTCGTGCGAGTTCATCTGCCGCCCCAGACGATTCACGCAAACGTTGAAGCTGAATCTGTTGGACCACTTCTGCACTTGATTGGCGGCTCAGTCTATCCTCGGCAACGGACGAGCTTTGGGCGTACGTTTTCTCTTGTAAGTCGCGTCTTTCCTTCACAATTTTTGCGTGCATTCGATTGAGAGGGCCATTGAAAGTATAGTATCGTGTACCCTCAGTCAGGATACGTTCTGCAGCATCAAAATTGCGTCTACTCGCGAAAACCTCAGCGGTTAGCAAATACAGATCATGCGGATGTGCTTCTCGGCTTACCCAGGCAATGATTGAATCCGCAATGCGTCCATCGGAAGTATCAGAAAATTCGATCAGTAGATCCATCCATTCAATATAGCCGTCTGCCGTGAAGTCCTTGGGGAGTCGATTTTTCCAAGATTCATAGAGCACTTGGGCTTCTTGGTCTGCACCCTTTGACAAAAGTGTTTGCACCAAATGAAAGTCGATCGTCACTGAAGCCGGATTATCAATCGAAACTCCTTTCTGGACAGTTTGGAGAAGCCCTAAATTGCCTGCATCGAAAAGGCGACCAGACAAGTAACCCAGGGTGTAGGCATTTTCCTTATTTTGCTCTAGATATTGGGCGACGCGTTTTGAAACTTTTGCGTCTTCTCCTATTGCGTGGAGGATTAGGATAGTCTGCGCGTGAAATGGCCAGTAGCGTTGATCATCCCAGGGAATCAACGATTCAATACGGTTCAGGGTGTCGGCTTGATCGCCATTCAACATAGCGGCCTGAATACTTAAGATTCCGAGATTGAGGTCTCCTCGAGCTGCTGCTGGGAGATTATCATAAATCTGCATCGCTTCCGATTCTTGTCCTAATGACAACAACGCCATCATTTCTGCATCGACGAATTGCACGGGAGTGTCTCCTTCGGCATTGAATCCCCGGCTGACTTCCAAGACTTCTTCGAATTTTCGTTGTTCTAAAAGTGAAATTAAAAGTGCGCGTGTCGTGAAAATTCTATTACTGGAATCTAAGTAGAACTCTGAGATATTCAGTAATTCTTTTGCGGAAGACTCTACTTGCTCAAAGTCTGCGATGGCTAAAGCACCTTTGACAATTTCAATAGCATATTCCGGAAGCCCATATTGGAGCGATTCCTTTAGAAGAGATATCGCAATATCTCGGTATCCAGATTCAGCA
>JBCCBL010000311.1:0-3661 GCA_039034055.1 Verrucomicrobiota bacterium
ATCATTGCTGACCTGGTAAAATGAGCGCGTACAGCCCACGGGTGGATCGGGCAGGCAAACTTCGCGTCCAGCTGAGATTTCCCGGGAGTACGTAAAATTCCGCGAATGATTCGCTTGGGCTCTCGAGACTCAGACTGCGCCCTGAAATTAACCCCGTGAAAAGGTCGCCACGTCTACTTTGGTGGCACCCGCAGCCTTCAAGGTTGCCGCGCAGGCACTGGCGGTTGCCCCGGTGGTGAAGACATCATCCACGATCACATATCGAGTATCCGGATCGATGATTACATTGGGGTTGATCGCGAACGATCGCGCTACGTTGCGTTTTCGTTCGGTTCTCGACAGGAACGTTTGGGTATCATAATCCTGGGTGCGGATGAGGGCCTCCTGTGCGGAAATTTTCTCGACCTTATGCTGCATGATGCAATCTACGATTAGCTCGGCCTGATTATATCCTCGATCCTCTCGCTTCTTTTGGGTCAGAGGAACCGGAACACAAACGGCATCTTTAAGGAAGTCCAAGAAGTCGGTGGCGTTGCGGATGGCGAGGCGAATATCGTCTTTCATGTAGACGCCATCCATATATTTCAGCGCTTTCACCATTGAGCGCGCGGGACCCGTGTAACGGTATGCGCACCGTACTTCGTCGAAATAAAAGGTCTCGTTTTCGCAGGCGCCGCATCGATGCCTATTGCTCGACTCGCCGTAGAATGTGGCACCACATCGACTACAGCGCGGTTCGGTAACGGGTTGCAGTTGCTGAGCTGCCTCAAGGCTTAGGTAACGAAAGGGAGAGGAAGCTTCTACGGCTCGCTCGCTCCATACGCAATTTCGAGGATATACCAGGTCTAACAAGTGTGAGACCACATTTCGGCTAATTTCTGATACACGCATCGGGCAGGATGTGAAGTGAGTCTATTGAACAGACGAAGCACTATGTCGGAAACTTTTAACCTCAATGAAGACTCCTCCAGAAAAAATCAAAAAAGTTAACAATCCGTCTCGAAGCCCGGGTCCACCGAAAAGCCATCGAAGGGGGGTGGTTTGCACATCTACCATTTCAACAAAGGCTAGCAGAGCGAACACGATACCAGCGTGTAAGCCAAGACTCCGCGCAAGATTATTCGAACGAATCCTGAGTAGGCTGAGCCACACTCCCAAGAGGGTCAGGTTTAGAAAATCTAGGAGGCTGGCGTCGTAAAAAAATCCGATTAGGGTGCCCCAGGCTACGTAGAGACCGGCGCTGAATTGAATCGATCCGTTGTATGCGTCCCACAGATCGTCTGGCATTTTATAATGCGTATAGGCGAAAAAGACGCTCGCGATCACGACACCTCCGATGATGGGACGCCACATGCTGAAGGCTTTCCAGATCAGGGAGCGAAACACATACTCCTCCAGAAATGCAATCAGCAGTGCGCCCAGAGCGGCCTCAATCAAAATGCCACTCCACTTCTCGCTGAGTTCCTTGGAGATTGAAAATTCGGCGGTAGGCAAGCGAACCACCGCCACCGTAATCAGCAAAGCAATACCCACGACACAGTATTTAAAGCATGCCATCCAATCTAGGGTATCCCAAGAGAATCCATTGGCAGCCCAACCCTTCAAATGCAGTCTCCGTATCAGCCAAGGCAGGCACGCCAGCACCCACAGCCATCGCAATCGATCAAAGTAATCATCGAAGCCATTGTCAGCGATTTCCTCGGTGAGGAGATTAGGATTGGTAGCGTGCCAACTTTGGATCTCATGATACACCCAAGGTGCAAGGATCGCGGCAAATAATAGAGCGCCCAGGTAAGTGAGCGCCAGGGCAATCAAGCCCGAGTAGTCTTTGTCTTGCTCAGCACTCATAGCGCTTCCTTTGGATAAAAAACCCTTTCAAGGAATAACCCTTGAGGTGGCGCTGTATTCACTTCATGAGTACGATTTGCTATTTCGAGGATACGCTCGATGTCGGAAATTGCCAAACGACCAAGCCCTACTTGTATCAGGGAACCCACGATACTTCTAACCATCTTATAGAGAAAGCCACTACCCTCCACCGAGAGGACCCAGCGATCTTCGGGTTTTGATTCCCATCCAATAGCAAATATTTCCCGGATGCTGTCGCTCACCGCTACTCCAGGTTCGCGACGTGCCGCAAACCCGGCGAAATCATGTTTGCCAAGAAATAGATTTGTTGCAGCGAGCATCTCTTCCAAACGGAATTGTTTCGCATGTAAGGCGGTGACAAACCTGCACTCAAAGGGCGAAACCTCGCTGAGAGATATGTGATAGGTGTAGCGCTTCCCGGTCGCCGAAAAGCGAGCGTGAAATTCTGATCCGAAAGCGCTCTCTCGGCAATCCGTGATCCGAATGGTATCAGGAATTCCGGTGTTCAGAGCGCGTTTCAAAGCCTCGCCTCCATGATCCCAGGCGATATCGGTGTGGAAGACTTGGCCAAGCGCGTGAACACCTGCGTCGGTGCGGCCACTTCCGTGAATATTGGCCGGCTGTTTGACGATATCGCTCAGGCGCTTTTCGATGTAATCTTGGACCGCATTTCCCGAAGGTTGGCTCTGCCAGCCGTCGAATTCGGTGCCATCGTAGGCAACGGTGCAGACCCAGCGATTCATATTATCGAAATGATTTTAGCCGGTGTATGGTTCGGCATGGTCAGCGAAGCATGGTTTGCCTTTCCTATGAGTCGCTGACCGAGAGGGGAAGGCGGGGTAATGGTCCAAATTTCGACCCCTTCAGGACCCTCCAATACGACACCACCTCCGGCCGGCACCACCAGATAGGTGCTGGTTTCGCCGGAAAGATCAACGGTAACCAGGCTGCCCTCGCGGACGCTCGAATGGGATTGCTGAACCTGCGTCGCCAGCGCGTGAATTTTTCCGACCGCCTCGCGAAGTTCCCCGACTTTCTTGGCCTGCCCCGCGGCGAGATAGGAAGCTTCCAGGCCCTGAGTGTCCCATTTACTCTTCGCTTTGGCCTCATCATCAGTCGCGTAGTCTGCGGCATCTCGGGCGGCCGTTTCGGCTTGCTCCAGTTCGCTCGAAATACACGCGATGAGTTGATCCCAAAGTTCAGACTTATTCATAAGCGATTACTTCGAAAGGGTTTCTGAGCGTTTGGCGGCTGCGCTCATGGCTTCCAAAATGATCGAGCGAGTCTCCTTTTCCTCGAATACATTGAGAGCGGCCTCGGTGGTCCCTCCCTTAGATACCACGGCATCTCGCAAAACGTCGGGATGAGTATCCGACTGTGCTTTCATCAGAGCGGAGGCTCCGGCAAAGGTTTCAAGGGTCAGCCGAGATGCGTCTTGTTCCGAGAGGCCCAGAGTCTTAGCAGCCTCGATCATTGCCGCTGCCCATTCAAAAATATAGGCGACGCCACTGCCTGATACCGCCGTGAGTGCGTCCATTTGAGCCTCATCAATCTGGACCGATGATCCCACTGCGCCAAGCATGCGATCCACTTTCATCGCATCCTCTTTGCCCGGCCTCTGGGCAAACGAGACTCCAGTGATTCCAGCGCCGACTTGTGACGGAGTATTCGGCATGAAACGAACCCAATTGCGCGCGTTGGGAAACTTCCTCTGGAGCCGTTCAAGTTTCACCCCCGCAAGCATCGAGATAATCAATTTTCCTGACGACAGCTCCGCCAGGTCATCGGGTAA
>JBCCBL010000312.1:0-3661 GCA_039034055.1 Verrucomicrobiota bacterium
CCAGATTGCGCATCTGCGGTACTGCACCTTAGTGCCCACCGAGGGTCACCCGGGGGGGCCGTTGTCGGGCCGTGAACGCGAAATACTGGAATGGGTGGCCCGTGGCAAAAGCACATATTCTCCGTCGTGGCTGAGGGTGAGCCGGCACTTCAGTCCCGGCTCAACACTGTCCGGGAACTGTGCCGTAGGCATGCCTGAAGCCTTTTTGCGCATGATCACTATCTGCTTCCATGGGCAGGTAAAATCTGGAATCGCTTGGCGCAGCGCTTTCATCACGGCTTCTTTCGCTGCCCAGGTGGAGGCGTAGCGCAAGCTTGGATCTTCGAACTGTTCACAATAAGCGATCTCTGACTCTGCGTAGGCTCGCCGCGTAAAGGAAGCGTTTAATAGCTCTCGAAAATCGGGCAGGTGGACTAGATCGTTTCCGACAAAAACGGGGACGTCGTAGAACTTATTTAAGTGGAGTTCAGGTGTCTTCATTTCCTGCCGTCCCCATCATATTGATACCTCCATCGATATAATGAATATTGCCGGTGACTTTTTTCGACAAATCAGAGAAATAATAAAGTGCTGCGTCTGCCACATCGCGCGCCTTGACATTGCCCAGAGGAGATACCTGCCTGCTGAGCTTTCTCAATTTGCGGACACCTGCGATACCGGCTGCAGAAGTGGTCATAACCAGTCCCGCCGAGAGTGCATTTACGCGAATATCAGTATCGGCTAAATGATGCGCGAGGTATTGAGTCAGGTTTTCCAGGGCGGCTTTATTGATCGCCATACCTCCGTAGGCGGGAAGGACGCGCTGTGACGCATTGTATGTCATGGCCAATACGGAAGCACCCGGATTCAGAAATGGTCTGCAGGCTTTGCAAATCCTTAGCAGCGAAAAAGTGCTGATGTTGAACGAGTCCATGAAGTCCTCAAAGGGAATATCTAGAAAATCGGTCGGCTCATCCTGGGAGCCTGGAGCCTTGCTGCACATCACGCGATGATTCCCGTAGGCGACCGAATGGAATATGAAATCGACTTTGCCTGCCTTCTGGTGAACGGCTTTGACGAAGTTTTCTATTTCCGCCTCATCCCTAACGTCCACGTGCTGAATGAGTTCCGGATCCATCCCAGCCTTTTTGGCGAGTGTTTCGACCTCAATTTGGGTGTCTAGAAGATAATTCAAAGCAACGGTGCACCCTTGAGCGTGAAGCGATTCTGCGGTAGCCCAGGCGATGGATGCGTCGTTCCTCACTCCAAAAATGAGGGCTGTTTTTCCCTTTATGCCGGGGAGTTGAATGGTATCAGAATCACTCATATCGCTTGATCATTATGGCTGCGTTGGTGCCCCCAAAACCGTAGTTGAGGCAGGCCACTCGCTCGATGAATGTGGAGGTTGCTGTAGTCGGCAAAAGGTTTCGGTAGGCGGCGATTGGCTCGCCAGGTCCCGACCATTCGGGATTTTTTTGAAAGGGTTCTAAGTCTTCGCTAAGCGTCTCGGAATTTTGACAAGGAGATACTTTATTATGTTTTAGCATCAACAGAGCCACTACGAATTCTACAGAACCGGCAGCGCCTAGCATATGGCCGAACTGCGATTTCGGCGCGGAGACTAAATACCCTTCTGAGCCGAGTACTGAGACGATACTGTTCAACTCGAGGCTGTCACCGGTCGGTGTGGACGTTCCGTGAGCTTTGACAACATCGGGCTTCGCATCGGTGCCGGCATCCGAAAAGAGGCCCTGCCATAGCCTGCGTTGGCCATCAAATGAGGGAGAAAACATATCTCCGTCGCCATCCGCATTGTTGTGGTAGCCTTCAATGACCCCGAGGATTTTGGCACCGCGCGCTTCAGCTAGCTCAAGGTTTTCCAGGCAAACGATCCCGCTCCCGAAGGAACAGACAAAGCCGGCACGATCTGCTGCAAAGGGGCGTGAGCTATCCTCGGGTGCAAATCCTCGGCTTAACACACTCATCGCGTCGAATCCTAAGAAGGACTCTAGGGATGTGCCCTCAGCCGCCCCGGTGATGGCGCGTTCTTGATAGCCATTGGCGATCATCCGGTAAGCGTAGCCGATGCTACCTAGACCGGTGGCGCAGGCCGAGCCGAGCCCTTCGCAAATTCCTTTTGTCTTTAAGAAGCAGGAGACGTTTGCAGCCTCACGATAGGTCATTGCGTGGTCTACATTGTGAGAGCCGAGTAAGCGCGATTTCTTGCCGTCTTCAAAAAATGCGTGCCATCCTGGTCGCAGAATTGCGTTGCCGCCTCCAGCTGAACCGAGAATAACTGCGGTTTGCTCTGAGGAGACTTCACTGGAGTTCCAGCCTGCCATTTGCACGGCCTGGTCGGCTCCCTGCATACTCCAGATTGAGGGGAGATCGGAGGTGGCTAGGGTTTCGGTGGGTATTTTCCCAGATAGATCTCGGTAGTATTCAACATAGTTGTCGAGCATACTGGAATACACGGGCTCTATGCCACTCTCTTCTGGAGTCACGTATCCAGAAACGTGAGACCGTAATTTCTTGCCAAATGCCGATGCCTCAGGCCACTCGCGAATCAAGCTCTTGTTGGCAAACAGTCTTGATTCGAAATCCTCGAGATTTGAGCAGGTTGGGAAGGTGCCTCCCATTCCGACAACGGCGACTTTTCGGCGGCTCATAGTTCGGAATTCTCCTTTCCAGCTTGTAGGCGTTTTGCTTCTAGCTTGGATTTCTTTACGAGTTTTCCTGTGGTACCGAATAGCTCCGTAACCAGTCTGCAGTCTTCGGGTAAATCATAGCTGCGCAGGCGCTCTTCACTGAATTCTGAGAAGAGTTCCTCTAAATTGTAGTGTTTGGGCACTGCATAAATTCTTCCATCAGTGATACCTTGTCTGAATTTGTGAAAGGTAAAATATCCGAGAGCGACTAGGCGGTCGCCGACATCGGCCTGTGAGCGGAAACGCACTTCTCCCACACCGAGAAACAGAAAGAGCACTTCGCGGTGGAGCTGCTCTAGCGTCCAGCCCTCTTTGTGCGCGATGTAGTGTATGCCACAGGACACGGTGATTGCCTGACCGAAGAATTCAATTTGGTCCACTCCACGCATAATTCCAAAGTGATCTTTAACGTCTTCCTCAGTTACGGTATAGGCCGCCGCCCCGCCAAGCCCAGGTTGATGCCAGACATATGAATCGACAAAGAGCTTGGAAGGCCCATGAGGAAGGATGTCTTGCGGGCGGCAATCCACGAGCGAGTCAGTCAAATTTGAGGAAGGGGCTAGTTTATCTGTCATGATATTTTGGATGCGTCAGTTGTGCCTGAAAGGCGCTGAGAGCGCTGGACGGATTCCAGGGCATTCGCGCGGCAGGCCTCCCAGTCAGGAGCGTAATACGCAGTACTGGGCCCCTCTGGAATTCCGAGTTCCTCGCGGAAGAAGTAGCCCATTTTGCAGCTCTCATAGCGATAGATCACATTTTCAGGGTCATCGACTGCGATTTGCCCATCGAACTGCATGAGTCTTCTATTTTTCAGAAAACGTGATATATCAACTCGATAATACACGCAGTGTGCATCTGGAAAAATTTGCCCATCGTAGGTGAACTTTCCTTCTAGAGCGCGGGGGCGACCTTGAATCTTGCGTGTAAAGGCTCCCCAGATCCCGGCTAGTTGAAACAGGCCGTCCGTTCCTAAG
>JBCCBL010000313.1:0-3658 GCA_039034055.1 Verrucomicrobiota bacterium
TCAATATCCAGACCAATACAGGCAAAGATAAGATCTTGCACTTCATCCAGCTTTCTCAATTTCCAGAAACTGTCAGGCAGCCGCTTAAGCGCCGCAGATATTTCGAGCAAGCCTCGCACACTGCCCTGCGGGTTGCTCGAATCAAAAGCCATTTGAAGCTCCGCCACCTGATCACCGATAGACTCACCTCCCTCAAGCCGCGACCAGCTAATATCGACGCCTTCCAATAAATCCTTCTGTGCTGGGTCACCGCGGAGATGTTCGAAATACTCAATGGACTCACCCAATTGTGCCGTGGATCCAAAACCCTGGGTTTTGTGTGCACTTCGACTAAGGGCCGCAATCTCCGAGTACGCCATTCCTAGAGTCGGGTTGTAAACGCCGACGTCCACAGTCACCATGCCATCTGGGTTGAGAACCTCACCACGCCTGCGATAAAATCCACGAGACGTATTCCAGACGATTCGTTTCGCTTGCCAGGGTCTTACCCACTGCAACTGCTCCGGAAACTGCCCTGAGTCGGCAGCTAAGTCGAATGCTTCAATTGCCAATTGCGTTGCTGCGGTATGATGACCGTGAGTGAATCCTGGAATCGGAGAAAAGCGGGTGATAATTACATCTGGCCGCAATTTTCGAATGGCCCAAACGACATCCGCCATGACCAAATCTTTCTCCCAAATCTCAATCGACTCCACTGCTGACTTTGAGAAACCGAAGTCGTTGGCACGCGAAAAAAACTGCTTGCCACCATCAATATCGCGGGCCGCTAAAAGTTCATGGGTCCGTGCAATACCCAGCTTGTAACCCAAATCATCCCCCAATAGATTCTGCCCGCCATCTCCCCGTGTCAAGGAGAGGTAGGTGGTCTCAGCCAATACTTCATTAGCCATATAGGCGATGAAGCGTGTGTTTTCATCATCTGGGTGAGCCGCGACATAGAGCACATTTGCTAAAGTACCTAGTTTTTGGATACCAAGCTGAATCTCTGCTACACTCGATGGAGAGACACTCGCCTTGAGATGTATGAGCGAGACGAGACAGATAATGATTTGAGAGCGGACCATGTAGGGCTGGAAACCCTGAATCTAATCAGAGGTTCCAAAAAGAAAACTACATCTTCACCGCATCTCCAACCTTTATTTCCACTCCGACACGTGTGTTTACCCAATCAAGATGAAGGATTGCTGAAGTATCTGTGAGATAGTTCACACCTATAGTGAACGTTTCAAGAGCCGGAGAGATTTCAAAAACGACTCCATCAACCCGGACAACTTCCTTGGATGCATCATAATTTCGTCCAGTTCCCCACAGAGAGGCGTCGCGGTAAAGAATGACCTTCCAACCGTCTTCGCTTGGCAACGAGTAGAGTCCATAGGTTCCGGCTTCAACGCGTTTGCCCCCAAACACCACAGAATCACTAAAAGTGATGTCAGTCGACTGATTTGCCCCGGTCCGCCAAACCTTATCATAGGGAACCAAATCACCAAAAATCTCGCGGCCTCGAGCACTTGGGCGATTGTAAGCTACCGAGATTTCGGTGAGCCCAACGGTCTGAACAAAGGAGGCATCCGGACTTTTCTTAATCTTCGAAGCATCTTGAGCCGAGGTGCTGCCGGTAGCCAATCCGAGTGTTATAAGGAGAAAAAGGGCGGTGTGTGGAGTTTTCATTAGGGCATGGGAGACAGCTAATATAAAAATATTCCAGAAAAAAATGATTCATAAAAGACATTAAACATAATACGTAAACTTTGAGTGACTTTTCAAGTAAGCTTCCCGTGCTGCGCAGAAACAAACTCAAGCAGTAATTCATTGCTAACTCCTCCAGCTTTTTTACCGTATCAGCCATGAATCCTCTCACCGGAGACCCGTTATTCCAGGAGATCCTCAACGCAAGGCAACGCATCTATACCTACGCGGAACCGACCCCACTTGAGAGACTACCGATTTCCGCGAAAGGAAGCCTCTTCGTAAAACGGGAAGATCAATCTCCCATCCACGCTTACAAATGGCGAGGAGCTTTTAACAAAATGGCAGCTCTTGATAAAGCGACCCTATCGCACGGAGTGATCACTGCTTCGGCCGGAAACCATGCCCAAGGAGTTGCATTGGCGGCAAAAATAATGCAAGCGCATGCCACAATTTACATGCCGGTGGCAACCCCGCGCATGAAACAAGACGCCGTTCGAAAACACGGAGGTGCCCACGTCGATATTCGCCTCTTCGGGGACACCTTTTCGGAAGCGCTCGATGCCGCAGTTACCGAACAAGAACGTAGCGGTAAGCTCTTCGTCCACGCCTACGACGACATACAAGTAATGGGAGGACAAGGCACCCTCGCCGACGAAATTGTCATGTCTGGGAAAGGACCGTTTGATCGAGCCTATATACAGATCGGCGGAGGAGGCCTTCTGGCAGGTGTAGCCTGCTGGCTCAAAGTGCACTACCCCGGGATCGAAATTATCGGAGTTGAGGGCGAACGCCAGGCATGTATGACTGCCGCACTTGAAAATGGCGCACCTATCAATCTCGATTATGTCGACGTTTTTTGTGACGGAACGGCGGTCCGGCGCGCCGGAAACCGAACGTTTGCGTATTGTCAGAAACTCATTGATCGGATTGTGCAGGTAAGCAACGATGCTGTTTCCGGTGCCATCAAACTCTGTTGGGAAACCCTGCGCACAACACCAGAGCCATCTGGTGCTCTCGGTATAGCGGGCGCCCTGGCAGACGGCGTTTTGGAAAAAAACGGGAACACCCTACTCATAATCTGCGGATCCAATATGGATCTTTCAATGCTCAGTCGGATTTCAGCGCGTGCACTGCTAGCCTCGTCCTCGAAGCGGTTCTATCGCTTTCAGATCAACGATCAACCCGGCACGCTCCTCAAAATCATGAAGTGCTTCCCGGATGCTGCCAATGTCATAGAATTTCAATACGGGCGCACCGAATCAGAAACCGTATCTCCTGTTCTCGGCATCGAAGCCTCCGACGAAATATTTGCAGAGATGGAAAATAATCTATGCAAAGGGGATATCATATTCGAGGCTAGGGACTACGACCTCGCCATCGAATTTGGTATCATACCATTTCAACCGAATCCAGAAAGGCAGATGAGTTTTCTGAAGCTCGAATTCCATGAACGATCCGGATCCGTATCAGGGTTTCTAGAGCAATATCAAGAAGAAGCAAATATCTGTTATTTCAACTATCGCTACAGTGGCGAAATTGTCGGACGTGCCTTAATCGGCTTCGAAATTCCCATAGAAATGGATACAGAAAATTTTTTCCAAAGCCTGCCTAGAACAGGACCCGGCTACCGCGCCATACACAAAGTCTCTACCTCTGAGGTGAGCGCAATATTCGGAAAATAACAGCACCAATCCAAGCTTGAAAATCGAGATTACAGAGTTACGCGCCGCAACTGTGCATTCACTTCAATTCACGCTGCATTGCCAGAATTCATTGAAGAAATCGAAACCAAACACTGCATCCGGCAAAGCTCCCCACTATTGCACAAGCGATTTTTGAACCCTTCGCACACTTCTTAGACCTCACTGACAGGGCAACAAGCCTAAAGAACTAATCCCCGACAGAGTTCAATCGTCGGAAGCTCACCACGCCCTCAACCGATGTCACATCACTGGGCCTCCGCTTTCGA
>JBCCBL010000314.1:0-3651 GCA_039034055.1 Verrucomicrobiota bacterium
AGGCAAACCAAGAAATACTGGGCTATTGAATATCTGAGACGCCAGGACGAAGCAAATCCAGGACAGCCTTGGAATGTTCTGACAAGGACTTTTTGGTCATCGTCCCCAGCCTGCCATACGACCTGCAGGAACTCTGCGGGGTGTAGATCATGAGTCTTGAAAAATCGCCGGTCGCCTCCACAGCCATACATTATTTCGGGAGGGAGGGCCCCCTGGAGTTTGGCTCGCGCTTTCGGTAGGATTCTTGGCAACCAGACGATGCCATCAATGTCTGCATTCTTCGCTGGGAGGTCATCCGGCGATATTTCGAATTCAGCATGGATGCCCCTTTGCTCGATCAAAAAGAAGTTTCGCCGCACATCATTCGTGGCGACGAAAGTCGCGAAATCAGGCTCACCGGAAGAAACGAAATCTTCGGCAGCGTCAAAAAAGTCCATCACTTTGAAACCGTTTTCCGTGATGATCTGAAGCTGCTCTGGAGAGAAGAGATCATCGGGGTTGCGTTGGCCTTCGCGGTATTGAGAGATGGCGTGCTGCCACAGGGCTTCTATTTGGGTGAGGTAGTGGTATCCTTGCATGGTGGTGTCTCGGTTTGAAAGATTTTTTATAGTAGGAGCTAGGCCAGACGATTTATCAAAACACGCCTGCTGAATTATCCTGCAAGGTCGCCATCATCAAGTTGGCCATCGCCCGAAAGGACAATAGCCAACGGGCGTGCCTGCGGGACCTCTTTTGCTATGATAGCGGCAATCACGGTGAAGGGCACACAGAGAAGCATCCCGGGAATCCCCCATAAGGTGCCCCACAGGGCCAGCGAGAGCAGAATCACCAGAGGGCTCAAGTTCAGCGAACCGCCCATGAGTCTGGGCTCAAGTACATTGCCGATGGAAAATTGGATGATTCCGACGCCAACCAAAGTTGTGAAGAAAGGCCTCGTCGGATCTTCGAATTGGACACCCGCCAGGATCGCGGGGAGGGCAGTGGCAATCAGCGAGCCGATTGTCGGAATAAAGTTGAGGACAAAAATGATGACACCCCAGAAACTCGCGAAATCCAGCTCAACGTATTTCAAAACGAGATAAGAGAGCACTCCAGTGACGGCACTGTTAATAGTCTTAATGCCGACATAGGTCTCTACCTTATTTCGCACCTGATTGATTGCAGATACGACGCGCTCTCGGTTCTGAGACTCCGGCAAAAGGGCTTCCATTTTATTGGAAAAAGTCCGCCGTTCCATCATCAGAAACAAGAGGTAGATCAGTATAAGGCCGGCATCTGCGACCAGATCGCGCAGGGCAGCACCAGTGCTCACGAACAGACCGCTGAAATTGAGTTTTCCGAGGAGTTCTCTGATCGTTGGGACATCCTCAACCCCAAAGTCTACGGCATAGTTATTGATAACTCTCTGGAGGTTCTCTTCATAAAGGGGAGCCGCTTCCGTAACGCCGCGAATGTTTTCCGTAATGAGATTAGCTAAAAAACCCGCCAGAAGGATGATTAGCAGTAGAGCTGTTGGAATTGCTAATCGCGCTGGAATTCGAAAATTCCCATACCCAATCCGCTGAATCGCATCGCTCAGAATCAAAATTAGATAAAACAGAAAAATGGCCACTACGAGCGGAATCAGTAACCCTTTCCCGATCCAGAGGATAAAAAAGAATCCGACCGTAATCACGAATATGTAAAAGAAATTGCGGAGACTCATGCTTTGTTTGTGGGATTTGTGCTCTATAGTGGCAATGCGTAAGTTTGCCATTGGCAGGCCGCTCCGAAAAAATTTGCCTCTTCACCATGGGTGCATCCTCCATTGCCGAAAAAGTCATCGCGTCCGCGAGAACACTCTCTGCGAAAGTCGATTCTTTGAAATTCGCTGAACCGACTGCCTACGTCTACAATCCGCTCGATTATGCTTGGGCGGGACACGAAGCCTACCTGCGCCGTAGTATTTCGGGTCCCCGGAAAACCGTGTTCCTCGGCATGAATCCAGGACCCTGGGGCATGGCTCAGACGGGAGTCCCATTTGGAGAAGTTGAATTGGCCAGAGACTGGATAGGGGTTTCCGCAGAAATTAGTAAGCCCGAACCAGAACATCCGAAACGTCCAATTGTCGGATTCGATTGTGAAAAATCCGAGGTGAGTGGTCGGCGCCTCTGGGGGTACTTTCGGGACAAATTTGGAACGGCCGAAGCCTTCTTCTCGGATCGATGGGTGGCCAACTATTGTCCAATTGTCTTCATGGAAGACAGTTCACGAAACCGTACCCCGGACAAGTTGCCGGTCTCTGAGTCAGGGCCCCTCTACGCGGCGTGCGATGCTCATCTGCGCGAAGTGATCACACTTCTTGAGGCTGAATGGGTAATCGGCGTCGGCGTTTTTGCGGAAACGCGAGCGAAAGCGGCCTTGTCTGGCTTGCCTATAAAATTCGGCAGAGTCCTCCATCCCAGTCCTGCTAGTCCAGTCGCCAATCGCGGCTGGGCTCCAGCCGCCGAAAAACAACTCAAAGCACTGGCCCTGGACGGATTTTGAATGATTTCCGAGTCCTACGATTGATGAGCGCTCCAGGATCGATAAGCCTCCGCATCGGAGATCATCGCGTTGATGGTAGCCACCAAAGGCTCTGCTTGAATCAGACCCGAAAATATGGCGCGATCCTCGATCTCACTCTCGAGGAAAAATGCCGGACGTTGATTGACTCCAAAAGCATTGAATCGCGCGGTAGACGAGCGCGCGATCCTCTCGATTTCAGGGCTTCGGGCCTTTTTCAAAATCATTTCTGAAGTCAATCCGGATGCTTTGGCGGCGATTTCAGCGGAGACCTCCCAATCCCCAACCTTCAAGCCGTCAACCATAGCGCCTCTTGCAATTTCCAAGCGAACCGTATCCCCAGTTACGCCCAGCGCGCGACAGGCTAGTGATACTAGATTGGGAGCCAAGTATTCCTTAAGGCTAGGATCCACCCAAGATGAATTCAGCATCTGCTGCTGACGGGTGATGATGCCGGACCTTCGGTAATAACTGTCTTCTTCTTCAGCACTTTCTGGTAGACCCTCTTCTGGGATCAGCGTGATCTCCCATTCGCGTTCTAGTTTGTCACCAAAAGTCTCCGCCAAACTCTCCCAAACGGGCTCGAAATAATAACACCAAGAAGAGACGACATCGAGATAGTAAGTAATTTTAACCATTTTAGTTCTCAAAACTGCTACTGCCCATAAATTTGAATTCCAGAGTCGAACTCGCGATTGGGCGAAGTCCCTTCCCAGCTCGTATAGGTAAATCTAGGACACACGCATGATCGACTTACCAGAGATAAATGACTTCGTTGAATCGTGTAAAGGGGATCCTTTGATGACCTAAGAAATGATCGATCCTAACTTCTAATCAGGTAGAAAACTAGTTCGAAGCTTGCTTTGCAGCCTGCTTAAGAACGTTTGCGACGCTAGAGTCTAGTGAGCCGTTCCATTTGATTTGTGCCGCGTCTCGGTTCGTCAAGGTCTCGATAAACACGCAGGCCGCTAGGTAAGCACCCAGTTCACTCGGATGGCTGCCATCGGCAGCGTAGAGGGATTTGAACAGATCTTTGTCAGAGCCATATATTGCTTCGAATGCGAGGCCTACTGGAACCACCAAGGAGCCTGAATTTCTAGCGGCGCG
>JBCCBL010000315.1:0-3644 GCA_039034055.1 Verrucomicrobiota bacterium
GGACTGGTTTTCCTGCTCGGTCAGAACAATCTGAGGCTTTAGGCCCTTGGTCATCATATGATCCATAACGATCTGCCATTGCTCCAGCTTGGAGATATCGTAGATGTTCAGGTCATCTGGGAAGGTGAGTGGGTTGTTGCCCGTTTCAGTCGAATTCAGGTCTTTCCAGTTGTGCGGCCAGGGGTGCGATCGTTTCCCATCACCCTCGACGTTCATGGTCAGGAAGTATTGGCAGTTTACGCCGATCGAGGCGAGATAGTTGATCGCACCGATAATGCCCTGGCCGCGAGGGGTGCCCGGGCTTGCAGGTGTATCCCAGGTCGGATCGCCCGCGACCCATTCGGGTTGATGGGTGATGTAAGTACGAGCAGCGCTACCGCCCGAGTTGTCAAACTCGGCATAGGCTAAAAATACCTCGGGGACATTGGCTTCAGCTTTCAGAAAGGCATCCCCATTACCTTCCCATATCGGATAGGCTTCGCCGGTGTAGAGCAGTTTGCCCTTGTCCGGGGAGCGGAAATCGGCTCCGGTTTTGTCGGATGCGATAATGGTGAAGATGCCACTGAGGCTCTCAAAGTTAGTCAAATCCGTGCTCGATGCAGCCGGATCGATTGCGACGTTGGAGCCTGTGACAAAATCAATTTCATAAGTCCAGACACCTGTTTGGTTGGGGAGGAAATGTGCCTTCCAGATGTCACCCGCAGTGGCCGAGGTGTTGGCCGCATCGCCGTCTGCCGCGAAATAGCCAGGAACGGTGATGGTGGTGCCGGAGCCGGGGTGAGTGAAAGTCACCGTCATTCGGTAGTCGGTGAAGGGGTTGGTCGCTCCGTCTTCTTCAGCATAGGGCCCCTGGAGGCTAATGGTCGTCTTGTGCCACTGTTGCAGCTCGCCGCTTACGATGGGAGTGGGGTAGCCCAGTTTGTCCAGATTGCGCTGTTTAGCTTTGGACGGCACAAAGCCCAAGCCGTTTAAGTAGTTAAAGGAGGGGGTAGTCAGCTCATCGTCGTCCTCGGCCAGCCGATAGAGCACCATTCGGTCGAGTGCGAAGTTCTTGGCGCGGGGTGCGACCCTGAGATTGTAGTCGCCGGGGGCGAGGTAGTAATCGAAAGTATTGTCGATATCGCGTTTGGCTTCCCAATGCCAGATATTGGTGAAGTCTTCCGATGGATTGGCCTGTCTACGTGTCCAGTTGAGGGTGTATGCTTTGTACCATTGGTTGTATTCCCATTCAGTTGGGTCGTCCGGGTCTTCATCGACCATAGGGGGCGCGATTGTGCCATTGATTCCATCAAGCCTTAACCAGATGTCGTTGACTGCATCGTGGCCTTCTTCGGTCCCCATCATGTTGCCGCGCATGACAAAGCGGTACGTTCCTTCGGTATTGATGGTGAAGTTGTAGGAGAGTTTACCTTCCTCTATCTGGGTAATCCGATTGATATTACTCTTGATGTAGGATCCGCCATGAGTGGCGTCATTGCGGTAAAAACTGCCGTCATCCTGACTCTGATCAAAAGGGTCGATCGGTATGGGTTCATTAAAAAGCAACCATTTTTGGTTGCCCACATTCCCGCTGGTCGGATTCTCGGCTTCCAGCACGACGTAGCCATCGGTTTCTTCGTAGAGAATGGCTGCGGCCTCGGGAATCGCGACTCCAGAGAGGATGAGTATGAAGAAAATAGATCCGTTGAGGAGGCTATGATATTTTAATTGGGGGTTTTTCATAATCCTGATTTCGGCTTTGATACAATCAAAGACGGCAGCCCATTTTGAGCGAGATGTAATGTTAGAAGTACAAAACTATTATTAAATTAACATGTGTTGATACGGGCCGTGCAATCTGTTCGCGGACGAACGATGTCGATTATTGGATAGCCTATATGGTCCTATAGTGTTGGCAAATTTCTAGTGAAATATGACGTTTGAGTCTAATGGAGACACTTACTCGATTTTTGGTATGTGAACTTATAATACTACACTGATCGGATCTGCTAGGTCAATTCATTCGAAATACCCATACACATAGTGCTTGATTGAAAAATATCGGTTTAGCTTTGTTTTAACCAAGACGGCACATTATGCAATCAAGTGCGAGTTTATCTGCGAATAGAATAAAGTTGGAAGGCTCATTCATCTACAAAGAAAAGAGTCCCAAAAGAAATAAAATCGTGGTGGAAACCTTCAGGCCTGATCTTTTTTATCACCTCTGAAGTGAATTCAGCCTTTAGCCCAAGGCGCTTAACGTAATGATTATGGGCAATTTCCCAGATCGGTTGAAATCTTCCTTGGCCGCGGGAGGACAACTCCCCTTCGGCTACGACCGGATAGCCGAGATTGTAACGAGCTGAGAATTCGTATCCTTTCAAGAGGCGGTTGTTGAAAGCACCATAGAGATCTACGCCTTGTTTATATGCTATCTCACAAGTGCCTGCAAGTGCACCCAAACCCATTTGGACATGGAATTGGTCACGGTTGCTCTCTTGGCACTGGCCTGATTCGAAAACATAGTGCGTGATAGCTCCTTTGCCTTTACCAGTATGAAAGTAATCCACAGCCCGATTGAAGATCTCCCGGTCATCGAGAAATACGCCTATGGAGATCATGGTAAGCATCATGTAAGCATCCCAGTTGCCATTGGTTGTTAGGCGGGAAAAATCACGGATGACCGGATAATAGATACCCCGCATCATCTGTTCGAACTTGGCCACATCCTCGGCAGACCAACCATGATAGGTGTATTTAAGGATTTCCGCCGCATTGCAAAATTTGAAGCCGGTAATCCCAGCTTGCAGCATTGCATTGCTTCCCGAGAGCTCTTCCAGTTCGTAGGACCAGTCGTTTATGATTTCAATGGCTTTGTGGGCGTGGGCTTCCTTTCCTGTAATACACCACTGGATCGCGTGGAAATGCGCGGCACCGGCATCATATTGTTGAGCGGCACCAGCTTTCCCTCCAGAGGCGACAACCAGTCTCTTGATGGGTGTGGCTTTGTAATCGAGAGAGGAGACCTCAACCGACTGCAACTTATCCCAGCCCGATACCCAAGGTTCGCTTCCGCTACGGATCTTTTCACGTATCCGATCAAGGTCTTCACTATTGTGGAGCAAACCCGGATGGACAAATTCCTGACCATAAACTGCCAATGTGCACAAGGCCATGTATCCTGCGACTCGCAAGGCAAGTGGAATAATGTTTTTTAAGGGCTCCATCTGTCTTCTTTTTCCTGATTACTCTGGATAGGGTTCGCTGCAATTAGTGAGAACATGCTGACTACATCGGGGCGAGACGAGAGTATATTATTTCTTCACATGGATTCCTGTGCAGATCGAAAAGATGCGGCACGGGACGCGCCCTTCTTGTAAACAGTTTTTACGATTTCCTACATCACTAGTACAAATCGTATCAACCACAAGAAAGGCTGCAATGCTTCGAAATGGTATGCCTCACACTCAGGTGAGACATACCATCGAATGACTTCAATGTATCTTTGAGACTGACGTGCAGCTCTATTGATTCAGCCCTGATAGGTCGATTCCCTGTATCCACGCGGGGAAGTTCTGACCGTCGTATCCCCGGCTGATAGTGACGGTGGAGTTGTCGGTGTATCTTGCCCACAGTCTTGGTCTGGGGAATGCGGAACCAGTGCC
>JBCCBL010000316.1:0-3619 GCA_039034055.1 Verrucomicrobiota bacterium
GCATCTCGGGTCGCACGGGCTTCGCGTATGCGGGCTTGGGCGATTTTGATATCGAAATTGGCGATAACGGCTTCTTCGATCAGAGATTCAAGAACGGGATCATCAAAGATTCTCCACCAGTCTTGAGTAACGGGATCTGTAGACACCGACGTGCTGATCCAAGTGTCTTCATGACCAACCTGCGTCCGCTGAACTGTATCGATAGTTTTACAACCAGTGAAGCAGAGCGAAAGAATGAGCGGTAGGGATAAAAGCTGTTTCATGCGGAGACTCCTTTCACGGCGTTTATTTGACGGAGGAATATATAGGCGGCAGGTGTGAAGCCGAGTGATAGGATGACAGAGAAGCCTACACCTCCTGCGATGACGACAGCCAATGGAGGCCAGAAAGTACCTCCTGCGATCAGAAGAGGTATGAAGCCGGTCACTGTCGTAGATGTCGTAGAAATAATATGACGTGAGCAGCCGATCGTTTCTGTTACGATTGCATCCAAATGCCCTTCAGACGCACGAGTGTTTGCCCGTATCGAAGCAATAACGACAATAGATCCGTTGATGGCAACTCCGATCAAGCCTGCAGACCCGACAAGAGGGTTAAAGCCAATTGGATAGCCGGAAATACTGAGTGATAAGAAGCCAAGGCCGGCGGAGAGTATGGCAACGACCCCGAATAGGACAGCGAGGCTCACACTTTTGAATGACAAAATTAGTGTCGCTGCCATGAGTATTAGGAGGACCGGTAGGTAAGTGGTTAATAAGCCAACGGCTTCAGATTGCTCGTCTGCATCACCGCCGGCCTCAAGACGGTATCCTGCGGGGAGGGAAAAGCCGTTTTCCTCCAAGGTTGCTAGGACTGCTGAGGCCACACTCACGGGTGCCGCCTCTGGTACGAGGAAGGCATCTATCTGATTAAAGCGTTCACCGTTCCTTCGGGTAATTCCCGCAAATTCAGGAATCAGAGCGAAGTTTCCCAAAGCCGTCGCAGGCACCCAGCGATCTTGGTCCGGCGAATGAAATTGAATGGATGCGATGTTATTTGGGTTCTCGCGAGCCTCGTCGGAAACCCTCAGGCGAACGGGGAGTTCCTCCAGATCTTCAAGGACAGTTCCACCGATATCTCCGTCGAGTTTTGAGCGGAATTGGGTCGCTATCTGGTTCAAGCTAAATCCGGCAATGCGCGCTTTTTCTTCGTTGGCATCGAAGCGGAGTTTTGGGGTCCCTCCTACCACGGACGCGTATGAGTGAGTCACCTTTGGATGTTGCTCGAGGGCTAAGCGAAGTTGCTCGCCGAGGATGCGCAGTACCGCAGCATCTTGCCCAACGATGCGAAAGGCTACCGGTGAGGATACAGGCGGGCCTTGGGAAAATGGCCGAACAACTATACGGGCCTCAGGAAAGCGTTCATTCAGCATGCTCTGGGTGCGTGAGATAAGACCCGTGGCTTGATCGACGCTTCGTGCGAATACGACTCCATGAGCATAGGTGCGGGCGTTATCGCGCGTCATGATCTGATTGTAGTAAACTGATGGTGTTGAGCCGCCTACCATCCAGTGCGTTTTTGAAATTTCCGCTTGTTCATTGAGGACTTTGTCAACTTCACGAGCTAGAGCTTCAGTCCGGTGGATCGAAGCATCATCGGGAAGCCAGATATTTATCTCGAAATGATCGCGGTCGGCGCTCGGGAAGAAGACATTGGGTAAGTTTGAGCTTAAGATGAACCCTGCGATCGGTAGTAGTGAGGTGGCGATTAGTACCCGTTTCGGCATGCTTAATGAGTGCGTCAGAAATTTGTGGTAGACATCGCTCAGTGCTGGGAAACGGAGCCCTTCATTCCACCAGCGCCGTTTACCGGGTTTGGATTTTTTGGAAAAGATCGCCGCAATCGTTGCGATGATCGATATCGAGAGCACAAACGAGAAGGCAAGAGCCATGACTACTGAAATAGCGATGGGACTGATGAAGTCCCCTACATTTCCGGGTAATAGGAAAATCGGCATAAAGCCTAGGATGGTCGTAAGCGTCGATGCCAGAAGGGGCACGCGAAGATGGTTGACTGCATTTACCAAAGCTTCCAATCGATCCATTTCACGCTCATTGACATTTTTTCGTATTTCATCGGTCACTACGATGGCATTGTCGATCAAAAGACCGATCGCGATGATCATGCCGAAGATCGTCATTTGGTGGATCTGTTCACCGAAAAAAGTGAGTGAAAACAGCGTGCCTGACATTGCGAGTGGTAGAGAAATGCCAACAATCAGCGAAGATTTCCAGCCCATCGAGAGCATCACCACTATCATGACGATGCAGATTCCCAGAATGAGATTTGTGGAAAGTTGGCCGAGGCGCTCGTCTGTATAAACGCTTTGATTAAAAACGGTTTCGATGTTCAGAGCGGTTCCGAATTCTGCTTCAAAGTCGGTAACGACAGTCTGTGCGGTAGCGGTCCACTGCTCGATACGCATGGAAGGTGTCATGCGGGCAGCTACTAAAATACTGCGATTATCCGCGTCGGTGAACGCGACCTCACTTGGAGGGCCTTGTATTGATTTTTCAATGTGCGCGATGTCACCCAAGTAAAGGAAGGCCCCTGAACCGGAGATGCCTACTGGAATGCGGGCAATACGTTGGAGGGTTTCCAGCTCACCCTTAACTTCGATAAGAATGCGTTGATCGAGGGACTGTAGGGCGCCAGCCGTGTTTTTGGAGTCGGCCTCGGTGATCATTTGCGACAGGAGTTGTGCATCCAACCCTAGGGCCGCAAGCTTAGGTTCCTCAACCGTGATCAGGATCTCTTCTTCGGCGTCTCCGTAAAGCCTTACGAGTTCCGTGCCTGCCATATTTCGGAGACGGTCGGCTAGCTCCTCGGCAAGTCGGTTTTGAATCCCAATCTGTTCGTCGGAGGAATTGGGGATCGAGAGAGCTGCGATGAATCCGAAGGCAATGGCTCCGCGCTGGTCATCAAAATCCGGCGCAAAGGCACCCGCTGGTAGATTCGGTTCGACCTCTGCGAGCCGGTCGCGGATTTTGGAGAATATCGTCTGGTTGGTTTTTTCGGTAACCCAGTCTTGCAGCTCGACGGAGACCGCCGATACGCCGTCTCGGGAGCTAGACTCGATTATTTTGATCTCCGAAAGTTCTCTAAGCTCGTCCTCTATGGGTTTGCTTACCAAGGCTTCGACACGTTGTGCCGAGGCACCAGGAAACAGTGTGACGATTGTTGCATTGCGCTGAGCAATACGCGGATCTTCTAGTCGTGGAAGGTTTGAAAGGGCTGAGATGCCCGCGACGAGGGTGATTACGACAAGAAGTACGAGAAGGTATCTATTCTCATATAAATAGCTCGCCGTTTGGCTTCTGGATTTTGGCCGAGACATCGCGTTAATCTTGGGAAATGCTGATTGGGTTCTGCGGTACGATAGCTAAACCTGGGACTAGGCGGTGCACCCCATCAGCGACTATGGTTTCGCCATTTGCAAAATTGCCACGGACAAATGCGCGCCTGTCCTCTATGTGAATCAGGTCGACTACCTTACGCTCAGTGATGCTATTTTCATTGATGGAATAGAGGCTCCACAAGCCGCGTATGTTTTCTGTAAGTGCAGACATGGGAACCCAAA
>JBCCBL010000317.1:0-3567 GCA_039034055.1 Verrucomicrobiota bacterium
CCTCGCTCACTGGCACCCTGCTTGAGGATGCGCGAGGACATCATGGGCGATAAGGTGAGTGCTACGATAGTCGATACAACCACTGCTCCGGTCAGGGTCAGCGCAAATTCTCTGAAGTAAGCCCCGGTCAATCCGCCTTGAAAGGCGATTGGCGTGTAGACCGCTACCAGAACCATAGTCGTCGCGATTACGGGTCCCAGGAGTTCCCGAGCGGCGATCAAAGCAGCTTTTATAGGATGTTTTCCTTCGCGGATATGTCGCTCGACGTTTTCAACGACGACGATGGCATCATCCACGACTAAGCCTACTGCGAGCACAATTGCGAGGAGTGTCAGCAGATTGATCGTGAAGCCCATTACGCTCATCAGGAAGAAGCCACCGATGAGGGAAATAGGAATCGCGATGACTGGGATGATGACCGAACGGATTGATCCGAGGAACAGGAAAATGACGATGACTACGATAATCAGAGTCTCTGCAAGCGTCACATAAACTTCGGAAATCGCGTCCTCGATGTATTCAGTCGAGTCATACGCGATGGTCGCTTCCATTCCTTGAGGGAGTTCGTTGCGGATGTTTTCGAATTCTGCACGCATGTCCGATATGACATCCAAAGTATTTGCATCTGGGAGTACCCAAACGCCGATGAAAACGGCCGGTTCTCCGGCGAAGCGGACATCGACATCATAGGTCTCAGAACCCAGCTCAACATCGGCGACATCTTCGAGGCGGATGATCACATCATTTCGTTCTATGATGACGAGTTTTTTGAATTCTTCTTCGGTGCTTAAGTCAGTGTTAGCAGTGAGGTTGACTGCAGTCAGGGCGCCTTTGGTTTGTCCGATAGCGGCTAGATAATTGTTGGCAGCCAGAGCATTGCGGACCATTGCAGGGCTCACGTTGAGTGCGGCCATTTCAGCGGGTTTGAGCCAGATGCGCATCGCATAGGTCCGTGCTCCAAGGACATCAGCGCGTTGGACGCCGCTTACTGCAGAGAGTCGAGGCTGGACGATCCGGACCAAATAATCGGTGACTTCGTTGGCTTCTAGAATGTCAGATTTGAAGCTGAGGTAGGATGCGGCAATTTCTGAATCGGCGGTTTCAATATTTAAGATTGGCACCTCGGACTCGGGAGGTAAATCACCGCGGACTTGGTCAACCTTAGTGCTGATTTCGGCAAGGGCTTTTTGACCGTCGTAATTTAATTCCAGGACAGCTCGGATTGTTGAAAAGCCTTGGACTGAGGTTGACTCAATGTAGTCGATACCATTTGCGGCGGAGATGGCGCGCTCAATGGGAGTGGTGATGAAGCCTTTTACGAGGTCTGCGTCGGCACCGATGTACGCTGTAGATATGGTGACGACTGCATTTTCGTTTTTCGGATATTGGCGGACCGTTAGAGTTTGGTATGACTGTAGTCCAATAATGACTAGCAGTAGGCTGACTACGATGGAAAGGACTGGTTTGCGGATGAATAGGTCCGTGAATGCATTTGTCTGACTCATGGTGCTTCGAGCAGATTTGGAGTTGAAAGGAGATACGGAAAGGCTGGACTAGGAATCCGCCAGATTTGGATCAATGACTGCGGACGGCGTTTGTTCGTCGTTGGTTGAAATGGGCATGCCGGGGCGTAGTTTGAATGCGCCTTCGGTCACCACTCGGGCATCCGATTCGATTCCTTTGACTACTTCGACAAAGTCGCCACGGGTCTCCCCGAGTTTTACAAAGTGTTCGATAGCGATCAGGCCTTTGCCATCTTCCGAGGGTTCGGCGGTGAATACGCGATTGCCATAGGAGGCATAAGCCACCGAGGTGGAGGGTATCGCGAAGACCTCTCGCGTTTCCGAGAATTCTACAACAATGTTTACGAACATACCGGGTTTTAGTTTTCCCTCGGGATTTCCAATCGTTGCCTGAATGCGAATGTTACGGGTTGCTGGATCTACCTCAGACTCAATCGCGGTGATCGTTCCCTTGAAAGTTTCCCCTGGCACGGCGTCCGTCGCGGCGGTAACGGTGAGGCCTGCGGCAAGCTCGGCAAGCTCACGTTGAGGCAGGGAGAAGGTCGCATAGACCGGATCCTGGGATTGCAGCGTAATGATAGGTACTCCTGGATTGAGATATTCGCCGAGGTCTATCTGACGGATTCCGAGACGGCCGGTGAAGGGGGCATAAATGGTCCGCTTCGCGATGATAGCTTCGATGTTTTTAACCTGCGCATTGGCGTTGGCCGCTTCGGCCTGGGCGACATCTAGCTCGGCTTTGGAGATGGTTTCCTTGTCGTAAAGTTCTTTAGCTCGGTTGAGATTCAAACGGGCTAGTTTTTGTGATGCTTTTGCGGATGCTAACTGGGCAAGCTCGGTCTCACTATTTAGCTCGATGAGGGGCTCACCGGCTTTTACATCTTGGCCCGACTCAAACAGGATTTTCGATACAAGTCCGGGCTGTTCATTCGAGAGGGTGACTCCTTGCACCGCTTCGATAGAGCCTACCGCTTTCGACTCACGACGCCATTCGAGCTTTTTGACAATGTCGGTAGCAACCGTCTCTGGTGGGGGTACCATCATGGGTGCGGCAGCCTGCAGGGCGATGATATTTATGGCGAATACCCCGACGATTCCGCCGACGATGACGGTGAGGATCGCGAGAGTGAGGAGTGATTTTGCTAATATCTTGAGCATTTTGAGCAGTGGTTGGTAAATGTATAGAGTCAGATAGATTTTATATCTTCCTGCGTATTTTCGATGTGGGCACTGATTTTGTTGAGGATGGCTACCAGGGCGTCGCGTTCTTCTCCGTCGAGGGGTTGCATGAGGTGGCCCAGGATACGGAAGTGCGGGGGAAGGATTTTGCCCATGAAAGCATGCCCTTCCTCGGTCAAGCGAATGGTGGTGACGCGGCGATCACTGGAATCGGGCTCGCGGCTGACGAAGCCGTCTTTCTCTAGATTGTCGAGGAGCCCAGTGACGGTTGCCCGCGATACGTTGGCCATACCGGCAATCTCGGCAGGCGTTTTTGGGCAGGGGTAGTCGACATCGGTCTTTTCGATCAGAAGCATTAATACCAGGAAGCGCCCTTGGGAAATACCATGGTTTCCGAGATGCTTATGAATAATGCGCCATACGTCGTCGGTCGTTTTGATCAGATTCAGAAAGACGAGGCACGATGAGGGATCCATGTCAGGGAAGAGTTTTCCCATTTCAATCAAACACTCATATCGTGGTGTATCTCTGAGGACGAGGTTGTTTCCCATAGTAATTCGGGGGCTTATAGTTAGGCGGCTAACAATAATGCAACATATTTTATTTCAAGCACTCCTAATTTAAGGATGATAATAAGATCATTAGGATCCCTAATGAAACCGAGTCGGCTGCGAAGAGCTGCGTCTGTATGGGAGTCTCATGGATGCGCGAAAATCAGCAGGGGCCTCCTCATCCTTTGGGAGATGCTGATGTCGAAGATTGTTGACCGGCTGCGAGCTGCTACTGGCTAAGGGTCGATCTTGACGAGCACCTTTCCGCGTGCCCGCATACTTTCAATGTATGCGAAGGCTTGGGCGATGTCCTC
>JBCCBL010000318.1:0-3546 GCA_039034055.1 Verrucomicrobiota bacterium
CGTATTATTGTTGATGAAAGCCAGGATCGGCAGATTTTCGGCGGGGATACCCTGATTCGCCAATTTGCTGATGAGCATCCGATTACTGCCTTTCTTATTGATAATCAGCTGTCGGTTCTTGCAGGGCAACCTCGCCCCGTTCGTATCAATCCCGGCCGGCCGGAGGATGATAGCCTTACGATTACTCAGATCATGGGGTCCTCCGGACAAAGTTGGGCCGAGCGCAGCTATCGAGTAGAGGATCCGCCAGTCTATTCTGCGGGTATCGATATTCCGGGTCCGGTGCCCATTGCAACCGTTTCCGAGCGCGCGGTGGGATCGGATTTGGGGCTCTCTTTGGAGGGTGGCAAACTCGCGGTGTTTGGAAACTCGGACATGTTGGCGAATGGGCGATTCTCCTTTTACGGCAACCAGATTATGGCCAATAATCTCCTCAATTGGTCGGTTGGACAGTCTGAAATGCTGTCGATTCCGCCCCGCTCGGTGCAGGAGTTTCAATTGGCACTGAGTCAGCCCGAACTCATGAAGCTTCTCTTGTGGCTTATGTCTGTTCCACTGGGGGTGGCTTTGGTCGGAGCCACGATTTTGCTGCTTAGACGAATTTAAATATCCATCCGAGATTTTAGACATGCGCATCAAGCTTACACTGTTCCTCCTCGCTGCCAATCTCGTGGTGTTTGGGCTTATTTTCTATCTCGACTCGTTGCGCACAGTGACTCCCGAGAGCACGCTGCCGGGCATCATCGGCCCTGAGATTGAGACTGCGACTTCGTTGACCATCTCCGGGCGTTTGACTGCGGGTGAGGAAGAAATCCGGCGGACTTTTGTCTTCGAAGATCAAACCTGGTTTATCGAGACTCCGTTTCGCTGGCCGGCAAATCCGAACGGGATTAGCCGAATGTTTTCTAGCCTGATTTTTATGCAGCCCGAGATCCGCTTTTCGGTTTCAGAGATTGAGGCTGCCGGCAAATCGCTTGCGGACTACGGCCTCGATCCAGCGCGTATCGAGCTTTCGTTCGGGATGCCAGACCAGGAGAATATCGAGGTGAAGATCGGCGCTCCGACTGAGGTGGGAAATCGGCTCTACGTGCTGTCTCCCGATGGAGAAGAAATTCTGGTGACTTCCTCGGATCTGTTGAAAGCCCTCGCGGTGGACTTGGATTCGATCAGAGATCGGCGTATCTTTGATATTCCAGATTTTGAAGTGCGTGAACTTGTAATGCACATTACCGCGACCGGTGATTTGACAGTTCGTCTAAAGAAGGAGTCTGATAAGTGGCGATTTGAAACTCCGATTGAAGTGGAGGCGGATCTTGAGCTGGTGCGTAATACGCTCCAGCAATTGACGCGTTTGGAAGTGGAACGGTTTCCAGATAATCTAGCGCCGGAGGAACGAATTTCGACCATCGCAGATCCTCGTATTCGGATTACGCTGGAAGGCAATGATCGGCGCGAGACTCTGATCATTGGAGGAAATGCGCCAAGCTCGGGGGGGGCGCCCACCTATTATGCAGAGCGAGAAGATCGGACCGCAGTGGTCACCGTTCCCGCGGCACCGTTTGACCAACTTTTAGAAGCTCAGCGGGAATTGCGCGAACGTGATTTCCTCAAATTGGATCTGGAGAAGCTTACGGGATTGGAAATTAAACGTGCTGCCGTTGAATCCAGCTTGAATCTTAAGCGATTGGAAACCGGCAGTTGGCAAGTCGTGGATAATTCTGATGATGAAGGGCCTTTGTCTATAGCAGCCGACAGCGAGGTTGTGGATCGCTTGCTCACTAATTTGGATCGTGTCGAGGCTTTGGATTTTGTGAGTGATGTGCCGACCCAGTCCGACCTCGAGAGCTACGGCTTGGATGAGCCGTCTTGGACGCTCAATTTCCAGAATCGCGATGGCGATGATCGAACTTTGTTGGTCGGCGCACGTACCACCTTGCCGGAAGGTCGTCCGGTTTTGTTTATGAAGCTGGAGGATGAACGTTTTGTATATGCGGTGACGAGTGATGTGGCGCGGTTGTGGATATTGGACCCTTTGTTCTATAGAGATCGTACACTGCAGAGCTTGGGCAAGTCGGTGCGTATCGAGCGGGTCAAGGTCGAGAAACTAGGTGAGTCTCTCGAGTCCTTGCTAGACGAGTCTATTGATCCGAGTTCGGAGACCTGGGGGACGCATCTGGAGTCCTGGCCCGTTGAACGCCAGGGACCCTTTTGGGATTTGATCGGACAATTCCGCGACTTCGAAGTCGCGGCCTTCCTAGAAAATTCATTTTCTGCTGAAGGTTATGAGTCTCTCGTGGAGGTGTATCCCTGGGAACTTAAAGTGAGCTTAACCTTGGCCTTGCCTGGTGATGGGGAGACGTTCAAATCGCTGGTCCAAACATTTTACTTTACCGACCGCGTCTCGGGATCGTTTCAAGCTGGAGGCAGCCCTGACTTTGGTTCGATGTTTCAAGTAGATCCGGCAATGATGGAGAATCTGTATGTGCTCTTTCTAGAGCGCCCGGCGTCTCCTGAGTACGAAGCCACGGAGGCGGAGCCTCCTGCGTATTTAAATGAGGAAGTGGACGATAGTCCCAAAGAGGCTGAGCCGGCGGATACACCGTGAGGGTTCTCAAGTCCATAGGGTTTTGCGCAACGATGATTTATGGTCTGCTAAATGTGGCCTTCATCGCAGCCCTAGTGTTTTTTTTGGTGGTTCAGGTCTATGTTGCCGCTTCGCTGTATCGCGAGGGTTTTGTGCGGATTCCCGATGCGGTGGTGCAAGGTGCCCTTTCTGAGATCCATCCCGATCTGTGGCTGAAGCATGAGGGCATTTTTTTAAATTTTGGAGGGGTGATCACGGTGAAGTCTCTGCAAGTCGGGATGCACCGTGTTGAGAGTCCTTTGGTAGAGATTCGCGATCTGGTTATGGACGTTGATCTGAGCATGTTGCTGCTTGCTCGGGTCGAGTTGGATCGAGTGATTCTCAATGAGGGTAGTTTAAAGATGCCGGCGATATATTCTCCTACCGGAATCGAGGAAGAGCTTTTGCGGGTTGGCCGTTTCGAGATTATGGATCAAGAGGATTTCTACGAGATTCGGCAGGCATTGATGCAGTTTGGGGCGGTGAATGCATGGGGGGTGGGCGAGTTTGTGATGCCCCGCATCGAAAAAGCAGTGGACTCTGGAACGAGCGATGAAGTTGAAGATCTTGATTTGGAATCGAGATTTCGAGAACTCTACGAATTGCGGGAAATGACCGAATGGATTTCTGATCCGATTTTCAAAGCGAGGTTGAGCGTCGTCGGCGCGCGGGAGAATCGAGTGAGCGCGTATGGGTCTGGGCAGTTGGATGCATCAGCGGACCATGGGGCCCAAGTTGCCCTTGGCGAGGTATGGTCAGAAATCCAGTTTAAGCAGACCGAAGTCAAGAGCCTCGGGGTCTTTGGAAAATTTCGAGATGTGGCCTGGGAGCAGGTTTGGCTAACCCTAACCCTAACCCTAACCCTAACCCTAACCCTAACCCTAACCCTAACCCTAACCCTAACCCTAACCCTAACCCTAACC
>JBCCBL010000319.1:0-3534 GCA_039034055.1 Verrucomicrobiota bacterium
AGAGTAAGTGCAATAAATAACGCTCCATGCCAAATTTGTGAGTCGAGGCATCTTCTCGTAGCTTCGATGAATTCTTTCATTTTTGCAGAACAGTCTATTAGTGGACTTTTTTTGATAAAGCTTTTTCGGCCGCAGCATGATCAGCGGTCGTGCAAGTATTTGGTTGAGAGGCTTTTAACGTAGAGTTCATTCGATTTTTCAGGGGCATTGGCTAATCCAGAAAGCAAGATAGATACCCGAACACGCGCGCGTGTTCGGGGGAATTATTACCGTTTTTTTTGATTATTTTATAAATCGGCAAGTCTTTTCTTGACCCCACTTAAAGTGAACATATTTTCACTTTTATGTATGTTTTCTATTTCAATGATTGGAAGCAACGTTTGCAGGATGAGCCCTTGTCCGAGCAGGTGCGGAAGGATCATTTTACATCCATTCGCTGGTATCGGAACTTTCTCAATCGTGAAGCCGTCCCAGCGACCCTGAGCAGCGCACGCACATTTATGGAGCGCCTGATTGAGGCCAGACGCCCCGCTCATACGCAAGCCCAGGCATGGAAAAATGGACTGAATTGGTATTTCAAGTCAGCTCCGATTCGAAGAACCTTGCTCAGCCAGAAGCATCGAAGTCTGCCCCAATCGCCCCATTCGGCAAAGAGGCCCATTCCAGAGGTTTCAAAGGATCGGCGGCGTTGCTATCCAACCACTATCCGTGAATATCAGCAGGCGTGCGCAGACAATCCGATGATTGAGGAGACCGTACGCCTGATGCGGATACGCCACATGTCATACCGTACCGAAGAGAGCTACGTAGGCTGGCTGAGGCGTTTTCAGAATTTTCTACAAACCCAGGGCAAGCCAGATCCCAGCGAAGCTTCATTGAAGGCATTCCTCTCGCACCTGGCTGTTGAAGGTGGCGTGAGAGCAGGAACGCAGCGTCAGGCTTTGAATGCTTGTGTCTTTTATTTGCGCGAGGTGCGCGGGGGTAAGGGAGATAAGGATCGAGTACTGGCTCTGCCGCGAGTCCTGGTCGATCCACTACAAAAACACCTGAGACAGATCCGCTCAATCCATGAAAGAGATCGGCAGGAAAATCGTCCAGGCGTCTACCTGCCAGACGCATTATCCCGCAAATATGCGCGGGCTGGCCAGGCTTGGACCTGGTTTTGGTTGTTTCCGGCACAGTCTTTGGCGGTCGATCCGCGTAGGCCTGGTGAGGGAAAACGGCGCCATCATGTAATGGATCGAGTCTACCAGAGGCATTTGAGTGCGGCGGCCACTGAAGCACAAATTAATAAGCGCAGTCATTCCCATATCTTGCGTCATAGTTTTGCCGCCCACCAACTGGAACATGGCACAAAATTACCAATACTTCAGAAGATGCTCGGGCACCGCAAAATTGAAACCACGATGATCTACATCCACTTAGTAAACGATGGATCGGATCAGTGCGACACACCCCTCGATGTTCTGTAGGGAGGCTTAATCGGTTTTTTATTTCTATCCACAGATTTCGAGGATTTTCGCAGATGCTTGGTAAGAAGATTTCCCAGAGTATGTGGAGGATTATTAGACTCTCTAAAATTTGAATGGGGTTGGAGACCTTTGATTGCTGTGGTGAGTCGGGAGGTGTTACGCAATCTGGACGGCTCGGCGAAAAATTTCTTGATTGTTGTTTAGAAAATCAGATTTCGGACCATACGCTCGTGCCGAAGGAAGGGTTTTCTTTGTATTCGAATTGTGGATATATTTTTCCGGGAATGCTTCAGGAGCTTTTAATGTTTGATGACTACTTTTCCAATAGCTTTGCGGCTTTCGAGGCGGGCGTATGCTTCGTCTACTTGGTCGAGGGTATAAGTGGGTTCGTCGAGGAGGGGAACTAGGGAGCCGTTCTCGATGATGTTACTGAGTTCTTTAAGAATCTCGCCATGGGCTTCTCGTTGGTAGTTATGTAACATTGGGATGAGCATGAATACTACGTGCAGTGAGAGTCCCTTGAAGTGAGCGACTGATAGGTCTATTTCGCAGAGGGAAACGGTGGAAACGACATGACCGTTGAGGGTCGCTGCGTCGAACGAATTCAACATATTCATTCCACCGACAGAGTCATACACAATATCGAAGCCGGCACCATCGGTGTGTTCAGCCACATAGTCTTCAACCTTGTCCGTTTTGTAATTGATGCTTTGAGCGCCCCATTTTTCGATGAGGGCCGATTGCTTTTCCCCGCCTCCCGTAGCGTAAACATCTGCACCCAAGTATTTCGCTAATTGTAGGGCGACGTGCCCCACCCCTCCGGTGCCTCCATGGACCAATACTTTTTGACCTTTTTGTACACCAGCACGCTGCAGTCCTTCATACGCAGTGATGGCAACCAGGGGCAATGCTGCGGCCTCAATCATTGAGAGGTTTTTCGGTTTGCGGGCAATGAGGCGGCTATCGGCCGCGATATATTCGGCTAGGGTTCCCGGAAGATCGGCAAGTCCGCCTGCACAGCCGTAGACTTCGTCACCTATCGCAAAGTCTACGACATCGGAACCTATAGCCTCAACAGTACCGGAAAAGTCCATACCCAAGAGTGCCGGAGTGTTGGGCGACAAGGGAAGATCATTGCCCATGTTTCGTATCATGGTGTCGACCGTATTGACACTTGAGGCTTCAATCTTCACGAGGACTTGGCCAGGACCTGCCTCAGGTTTAGTGACATCCGATACTTCAAATTTTGCGTCTGGGCCGTAGGCGTTTAAAATCATTGCTTTCATAAAGGGTCGTCGCTGGAAGTTTGTCTTTTGGATTCGCATGCTCTTGCTGAGCTATCGGAGTGGAATTTAGGCCGCTCGAAGACTTCGAGCAATTTGAATGCATTGTAAACTTATTGGCTTTTGTTGCATTTTTGTGGGGTTATTCCTAAAAAAACGCCCCGCAGGAATCGTTTTTGGTTTCAAATCTCCCTTCAATCGGGAAGTAATAACCTATTTTCCGATATTTTTACTATGAATACTGAATCTGCACAGAGAGCCTTTGAGCTGTATGTCGAGGAACTTTCGCAATGGGGAAAGCGAGCGCACAAGCATAATTTCTTTGAAATCGTCTATGTTGAGCGCGGTTCTGGTTTTCAATGCATTAATGAACACGAATTCGCGTATTCTGCGGGAAATATTTTCTTATTACCTCCGCTTGATTGCCATTCATTCCGGGTGAAGGAGCCTTCGAAGTTTTACTACATTCGGTTCACCGATTATTTTTTTACGGGTGCCGATAACATGGCTCAATATGGAGATTGGTTTGAGAGAATTTCGTATGTGCTTGCCAATTACAATCGAATCCCTGGCGATATCATTTCCACCGAGCGCGAACGAAACTTTATCATCGAGAACATAAAGACGGTGCATCACGAATATACCGTTTCCGATGGATATTCACATGCGATCATTATGGGCATCGTTGCCTCGATCCTCAACGTTCTCGCGCGAAGTATCGAAACGCGCTATGTCGACGATGCGAACGACACAGAAAGTCGCTTTGGAGAGATCTTGCG
>JBCCBL010000320.1:0-3492 GCA_039034055.1 Verrucomicrobiota bacterium
CAGGGGATAACAACGGAGCCCTATGCTTTGACCGTCGAAGAATTAGTCTCGGTCAAGGTGCCCCTGGAACCTCTGCCGTCTCAAGCAGAAATCTGGACGATCCCTAATGGAGCTGAAATCGCAGTGAATGGGGTCGCCCGAGGACAGTCTCCAATTCGTTTAACGGGTCTGCCCTCGGAGGTTCCCTTGACGATCACTGCTTCGTTGGAGGGACGGCGGAGCGAATCTCAGAGCATTACCCTCGAGCCGAACTCCGGTGTTGTGATCGATTTTGGAGAGTTCGAAATGCAACAGGCGTTCATCATGCCAAAGATTGCGCTCTCAGGAGAAACAGATCCACAGATCGTAGATTTAATTGATATCAGCCTCGACGGTGAAACAGTCACGCTCAATGAGACTGGTCTGCTCGAGCTTGCTCCGGGAAGCCACCGCCTTGCAGCGTCTCATCCTGACTATCGTTCAGCAGAGCAAGTCTTCGAAATTCAGGATGCAGAAGAGGTTGAACTAAGCATGATTTTGGAGCCGAAGCCGGGTATCGTGCGAGTCCTCGGACCATTGCCGGAAAACGCTAAATTATTGGTGAACCGTCGGGCGGTCGAATTTCCGCGCAGTGGAGAAATTCTTATGGCGGTCACCCCAAGGCGAGAGCATGAGGTTGTGATCGAGGCCCTGAATTATCATCCCTTTAGAACCTTGGTCACGATAGATCCGAACCGAACGCAAGATCTCGTCCCAACACTCGAAAGAATCGCGGGGCCGGAACGGGAAACCTCATGGACTTTACCGTATATCCAGATGCAGATGGTGTGGATCCCTACAGGACAATTTTCCTTTGGAAGCCCGCTTCCTGAACATGCCAGATTGCCAAATGAGGGGCCTATTCGGACTAGGAATATGGAATCATCTTTTTGGATTGGAGCCCATGAGGTGACACAACGCATTTACCGCGCAGTGATGCAAAAAAACCCAAGTCTCTTTGAGGGCCTCGAAAACCCGGTCGATTCAGTTTCGTGGGACGATGCGATGGCCTTTTGCGCAAAGCTTACCGAGATTGAGCGCGAAGCCGAACGCCTACCGGTCGGCTATGAATACCGACTCCCGAGTGAGGCAGAGTGGGAATACGCGGCGCGTGCAGGAACAAATTCTCCATATTTTTGGGGTGGCTACGCACACAATAGTCTCGGAAATTTCTCGGGAGTGTATCCGCGAGGATCAAGCTATGATGGACAGGGGCGCGATCACTACGGAACGATACAAGTGGGGAGTTTTGCTGCGAACCCTTGGGGCTTGTTCGACGTCCACGGAAATGTGCGCGAATGGACCCTAGACGTCTACGGCTCGAAACCACCCAGAGAACTTGATTTGGGAATTGGGAACACATCTGATTTTCTGAGGAGGACTCAGCGTGGGGGAGGCTGGGAGGATAACGCTCCAGCCTGTCGTTCGGCAGCGCGCCTGGCGGTCTCGCCTGAGTTGCAGAGTCATGCCGTCGGATTCCGCGTGGTATTAGCAAAAAAAGTCGATTCTACTGAAGGATAAAGATTTACGGATTTGTTGATACATTGCTGTATTCTAGCGATAGGCGCTGCCGATATAGATGGCTAATGCCTCTGTTTCGTCGTCGATTTCTGGTGCTCGCTTTGTGGGTGCTCAATACGCTTGGTGCCTATGGTGGATTGATTCCTGTGGGTGCGAAAATCAATCGCCTGCCGGTGGGATTGAAAGAATTCCATGAAGTCGAAGTGATCTCGGTGAACCCAGAGTCAATGACTCTCAAGCATAGCATGGGAATTGATCAGGTGAGGTTCGAAGATCTCGAACCGAGTCTGCGGGAAAGACTCGGGTACGATCCGGGCAAGGCGGCAGCTTATCGTGAACAAATCGAACGAGAGCGCGTCGAAAATGAACGTTTTGAGGCAGCCCGGCGCGCGCGCAATCAAGCTATCCTTGATCGAGGTGGGAACGTGGCCAAAAAAACTGCCCCGGTCCACATCCATCGAGATATTGATATGAGGTCGGTATTCCGAAAATTTGATACAGTCACCAAGGACCAAGGTCGCCGTCCCAGTTGCTCTGTGTTTTCGGTGGTCAGCGCTTTGGAGTATGAGTTTTTTCGGATCTCGGAATCCGATGAGAGGCTATCTGAAGAATTTCTAATTTGGGCTACGATGACCGAGGTCGGTGGGCTCGGAAAAGTGAAGAATGCGGCCGAGGGAGATGCCGGATTCGCAATACAGTCGGTCCTGCGAGCATTGATGAAGTATGGCGTTGCGAGCGCGGTTGAGATGCCGAATCGCTATGGCGTCTCGATCCATGATGTCGAACGACCGGAGCCTTTTGTCTTGGAATCAGCGCGGACCCGCAGATCTGTGATTTCCGTACAGACGATACTCGGCGAAGATGGTGAACTCAAAGTAAACACGGTGATGAAGGCCTTGAATCGGCTGCGTCCAGTCGTTGTAGGGATGATGTTTCCGCCTCCAGTAACTCTGCGTAGCTCGTTTGTTTTGGATAGCCAGCGACATCACATTGAATACTCTCATGCAGTCACCTTGGTGGGTTATAGCAATGAAACGGGCGCGCTTGAAGACACCCGCTTCATTTTCAAAAATTCTTGGGGCCTCGAATGGGGGAATCGCGGCTATGGCATCGTTTCCTACCCCTATCTCGTGAACTATTTAAGAGATGCCTTCGTCTTAGAGGTGGTGGGGATGGAACCTTCAAAAACCAACGACATTGCTCCCTCAGCAAGTGCTGCTGAAATTGAAGCCCTGATGCGACGCACCAGAAAGTAGTGCTCCGATGGTGTGAATCAGGTGGTCTCGAGTTTTTTGAGCACGACCCAATGCATGTCTCCGACAATGGTTAATTCAAGTGAAGTCCGATTTGCTGGCAGAGCACTGGAGATGTTCTCCGGCCACTCGACGACCCATATCCAAGGGGAGGCCAGGAAATCATCGAGCATCAAGGCCTCTAGATCATCCGCAGATTCGAGGCGATAGGCGTCCATATGGATGAGCTGCTGAGCCCTGCCTCGGTAGATGTTGTAGATATTGAAAGTCGGACTCGAAACCGTCTCTCTAATTCCAAGGGCTCGGGCGATTCCGCGCACCAAAGTCGTCTTGCCGACTCCCAGGGTTCCACTAAGAGTCAAGACACTGTCATCGGGTAACTGGGATACCAACCATGCGCCGAGGGCTTCCATCGTCTCTGCGGTCTCAATGGCGATGCCTAAACGCAGTGAATCGACGGAAAACGGAGGCTTGAGTGTCACGTGGGGCGATTGATTTAGTGCTTAAAGTGACGCTTCTTTGTCATCACCATAGCCATTCCGCGAGCATTGGCAGCCTTTATCACAGCATCGTCACGAACTGATCCCCCAGTCTGAATACAGGCTGTTGCTCCCGCGTCGGCAGCGGCGATTAGACCATCTGGGAAAGGGATCAAGGCATCCGAGCACATCACCGATCCAGCAATGTCGATTTTGGCCTC
>JBCCBL010000321.1:0-3490 GCA_039034055.1 Verrucomicrobiota bacterium
CCGGCCTCAATCATTTTTGACCAAGCCGAAAACCGCTTACACGTGCAAAAAGCGATCATGGCCAAACTCGCAAAGGCCTACAAATAGCTAAAGCCACTCGAACTCTGAATCACACAACGCTTTAAATACATCATGAAAATCGTCCTCGCATACTCAGGTGGTCTCGACACATCCGTGCTAGTTCGCTGGCTAAAAGACTATTACAATGCTGAAATAATCACCTTTTCTGCAGATATTGGCCAAGAAGAAGAACTAGAGGGCCTTGGCGACAAATCAAAGCAAACCGGTGCCACTGCCCACTACACCGTAGACCTCGTAGAAGAATTCGCCCGCGATTTCATATACCCGATGATGCGCGCCAACGCGATCTACGAAGGCCAATACTACCTCGGCACTTCCATTGCACGCCCCTTAATCGCCAAAGCGCAGCTTGAAATCGCTGCCAAAGAAGGGGCTCAAGCCGTTTCGCATGGAGCTACCGGTAAGGGCAACGACCAGGTTCGCTTCGAACTGACTTACGCAGCGCTCTCTCCTGACATCCAAATCATCTCCCCATGGCGCATGCCGATATTTCGTGAAGCCTTTCCAGGCCGGGCCGAGATGATCGAATGGTGCAAGGTCAATGGAGTCGACGTCGAAGCAAGCGCTTCCAAGCCCTACTCAATGGACCGCAACCTCCTACACATCTCCTACGAAGCCGGAATCCTAGAAGACCCCAACTTCGATGCAACCACCCCGGACCAAAAAAGTATTTACAAACTCACGACCGATCCAATCGACGCATCCGAAGAACCCGAATATGTCGAACTCACCTTCGAACAGGGCGATTGCGTGGCTGTGAATGGAGTCCCCCTCACCCCGGCTGGAGCCCTCAAGGAACTCAATCAACTCGGCGGCAAGCACGGCATTGGCCGTGTCGACATTGTCGAGAATCGATTTGTTGGGATGAAAAGCCGAGGCATCTATGAAACCCCCGGTGGCACCATCCTCATGAACGCCCATCGCCACATGGAAACCCTCACTATGGATCGCGATTTAATGAATCTTCGCGATAGCCTCATCCCCAAATATGCGCAACTCATCTACAACGGATTCTGGTATGCGCCAGAGCGCGAAGCCCTCCAAGCCTTCATCGACAAGAGCCAAGAATTTGTCAGCGGAAGTGTCAAATTGAAGCTCTACAAAGGCAATATTATGTGCGCTGGACGTGTATCAAAATTTTCGATGTATGACGAAAATATCGCCTCAATGGAAGGCGTTGAGAGTGCCTACAATCCGGACGACGCAACTGGCTTCATCCACCTACAAGGCCTCCGCCTCCGCGCACGCAGCCGGGCCCAAGGCTGCCCCGCAGCCGCCTCCGAAAGCGAAATGATTCGTGAGTAAGCGGCCATCCGAATCGTAAAACCCTGAACTGCAGATTCAGGCGCATTCCGTTCGATGAGCGCTTAAAAGCTAAATCGCTGCCGGAATTCTCGGTGCGTCACTTCAACATAAGTCGGATTGCCCTCGGGGTCTGTGAGGGGATTTTCGCACGCAAAAAGGGATTTCAATAAGGTCTCCATACCCTGCTGAGATAGATTCTTCTCGCTGGGGCTGCTCAGCCGGAAGCGACCAGCGAATTTCGCGAGAGTCTCCGTCGCGATATTCTGCTTACGTTCATTGAGGCGCATGCCTCCCTCTTGTATGCGCTGAATGAGGTCGCTCAAAAAAGACTCCACCTCGTGGTCTTCCAACCAATTTGGATGCGATGTCACGCGAAAAAAATTACGCCCAAACTCTTCGACACCAAAGCCTATTTTCTCAAGCAGTGAAGACTGCTCCTTCAAGAGCTGAGCGGCGATTGGGGGAAGGTCCAAGGATAAGGAGATCAGCAAATCTTGTCGAAGGACGCTGTCCTCATCAAAGCTATTCAGAATTTGCTCATACAATATTCGAGCACGAGCACGCGGTGGATACAAAACTAGGAGACCGGACTGTGTTTCAAACAACCCATAGCGCTCTGCAAAAATCCCTTTCCAAGTCCAATTCGAAGCAATCCCCACAATCGCGAAATCTGCCTCCTCCTTAGAAGGAACCTCTTCGCCCTGGGGCACTGCTTTAGACGGATTCTCCGAGATCGACACTGAAACTACCGTATTCGCTGGATCAGAACCCCTTTCAACACCTCGGCTGCTTTCGAGTTCGACGGGATTGCTTATTCTCGGGATGACTGGAGATGGGATCGTATTCGGCTTCACTGGCTCAACCTTTTCGGCATTTCTAAGCCATTCGTTTTTCGCTTGTCCGAGATCTCGAAGTACTTGTATCACTGATTCCATCACAAAACGCCTCATCTCGCCTTCGTTGCGAAACCGCACTTCGCGCTTTGCTGGATGAACATTCACATCCACCGCAGAGGGATCAATATCGATCATCAAAAACGCGAGAGGATAACGCCCTTTCGGAATAAAAGTATGGTAGCTCTCGACAAGGGCATAATACAGCACTCGACTGTCGATGGGTCGACCATTCACGAGTGTAATCATTTCCTGGCGCGTTGATCGCGATACCCCCGGCTTGCCGATCAACCCCTTAAGAGAAACCCCTGAATCCTCCGCTTCTATATCGACGAGATCACGCCCAATGCGACGACCCCATATTTCCGATACCCGATCACGAAGCCCTCGACATACCGGAGATCGGAACAGCGTACGTCCATTCTCGATTAAGACAAAAGCACACTTTGGATGAGCCACCGCATACTGCCGCATCATCTGAACAATGTGTGCGGCTTCGGTATTATCGGCCTTTAGGAACTTTCGACGCACCGGCACCGAATTAAATAACTGCGCTACTTCAATACGGGTCCCTGGGGGCATGCCGACTTCCCGGCGATGCTCAATTTTCCCGGCATTCACCAGCACTTCGCAACCCGATTCTGCATTTCTTGGGCGGGTTCGTAGCGTGAATTTAGATACACTTGCAATCGAAGGCATCGCCTCACCGCGGAAACCGAAACTGGTTATTGCAAATAGATCCTCGGCTCCGGTTATCTTGCTAGTTGCATGACGTTCCAGGCATAGAAGCGCGTCATCGGGAGTCATTCCAGATCCATCATCCTCGACGCGGATATAAGCCTTCCCCCCATTCCTGAATTCGACTTCGACTCGGGTGGCTCCAGCATCAAGGCTGTTTTCCACCAATTCTTTGACGACCGCTACCGGCCGCTCAATTACCTCTCCCGCCGCGATTTGGTTTGCGACCTGATCAGGCAATATGCGGATTGATGACATTTGGATGTACGCGCGCGATCAGAGGTTAAAAATCGCTTCCGGAAGATAGGCGGAGATAGTCGTGAGCGGTCGATTTACGAGTTGGCTCACCTTCAGGTCCTACAAGTTAAGCCCATCGGAACAGACAGAGTGGGACAAACATATCAATGACCTTAAAAATCACCTTCCTTTTTCCCACTTTGAATACAATTGGTTCGGCAGAAACGGTGAACTTC
>JBCCBL010000322.1:0-3475 GCA_039034055.1 Verrucomicrobiota bacterium
AGAAACTGCACAAAGCAGCCAAGAATCTTGTAGACGATTATGAGCTTCAAATCACTGCAGCGTTTCTCAGCTCGAAGCTTGATGCTCCGATGATTCTCTTGAATAGTTCGATCACGCAGGCCTTTTGGGGAGAGAAATTGGAGGAATCGGATGATGAAGGGCAGGTGAGTCTAAAACGATTGGATGATCAGAGCGTGGTGCTTTCTATAAGGAGTTTCACTCATCAAGCTGGAATCGAGACTGGCGAAGCGATTGATGAGATTGCGCGGAATGAATATGCGAATCTCTTTATCGATCTACGGGGTTCACGCGGGACTATCCCCTCTGCAATGTTACAAATTTCCAAATACATCATTGAAGAGCCGATGGTTGTGGGGTTCGCTCCCAATCGCAAATGGTATGCCGCGAATGAAGGACCGCCGACGCTTAAAGATGTGGATAAATTCAACACTTTTACCGAAGGGTCCTTTCGCGAATTTATCGATTCTGCGGCACAAGGGAATGGCCAGATTCTAAAAATATCGCCGTCAGAGCATTCGTTTCAAGGCCGTGTTTTTCTGCTAATCAATGGGAGTACGCAAGGGTTTGCAGAAATGATCATCGCTGGCTTAAAACGTGAGAATGTGGTGGTCATTGCCGGGGAATCAAGTGCTGGTTCGATGCGCCTTTTGAGACCTTTGCGCATCGGGCCTGACCTTGAGCTACTGCTCTCTGCGAATGATTTTGTAAACCTGGAGGGCGAGAGTATTCGGAGTTCACCGATCGAGCCTCACGTCAAAGTCGATTTGGACGAGGACTACGCTTTTGTCGCAGCTTTGCTTGAGGGGCAGTGAGAGCCGCGAGCGATTAGATTGAATTAGGGTGTGGTGCTTCCCGAAGATTTGGAGTGTGCCGCGGTCTGGATAGACAGTTGTCACGAAAAAGTCATGCGAACTGCGCGCCCTTCTTCACCCCATGGGGCAACATTGGTCATTTGCAGTATGATGCTCTGGTCGGGGCGTTGAGATAGTTTAATTCGCCAGCCCCAGTCTGGGCCAGGCGGCGCAGGGTAGCTGTATTCGACATCGAAAATACCCCATGTATTTTCCAGGAACTTGCACTCAACACGATCTTCCTGATGCCATGTATCCTTCCAATGGATACTGTTTTCACCGATGACGAGGATTCCTGATTGCTCTTCGTTCTCGTAAACCCAGGTGTATTCGATACGGTCAACGCCGATCTTTAAGGTGCATGCGCTTAGCTCTACTGTGTTGCCGAGTGGATCAAGCCATAACTCACTCTGGCCACTGAATCGTGTGCCAGAGTTTGATTCGAGAAATGAGCTAAGCTCGGTATAGGGCAATGTATTCTATGTCCGAGGGCTTAGAGCTTTGCTAGCATCGCGTCTGCGAGGGCATGCATGTCGTCATGATCCATGGCGCGGATGTAGGTGACCCCCATGCTCATTGGAAAGCTTTCCGGAAGTTCTTTGGCTTCGGGTAGAAATGCAGCAAGCTCTGCTTTAGTTACGGTGTTGTCTGAATCTGCATCGAGAATCCCCATACTGAGGATCATTGTGAGCAGTTCGGCCACTTCCTCAACAGTGTGGTAGAACGCTGGAGGCATCCATTCCTTGCCTTCGATATAGCCGTTGGCCATCGAGGTCCTGTGTCTTGAATCCTTCGCGTTGTTGTGTGGTGAATCCCTCTTCGTCGGTCTCTTGTCCTTTGCGAATTGGGAAACCGGTTGCATATTCCTTGAGTGATAATTTGAGGTCCTTATCGACGTCGAGCGAAAGGTTTCTCCCGATGCCATATTGATAGATGGCGTTGGAGAACATTCCGGCAAACTCAGCCTCGCCGACCATGCCCTCAGCATCAGGTTTCATAAACGAAGAGATGGTTTTGTCGAACTCGGCATTGTTTTTGTGGACGTCTTCTGCAGTCATTCCATTTATCAAGGATCCTTCAGCTACGGGTCCGTCCTTGTTTACTCGAGCGAAGCCCCGCCCCATCATGGTGCGCAGCATCGTCTTGTATTCTAGTTTCCCGTCACCATCTTCATCAAGCGTCACTGCCGCTCTCTGTAGTTGTTTGCCTACTTTCCCGGTGAATTCTGTGATGTCTTGAGCGAGTGCGGGATCGACCATTTTGGACATATCGGACATCGCGAATGAGGAGGATACTGATACTGCAGTCAACGCAGCTAGGAATGTGAATCGGATCGTATTCATTTGTATTTGGTTTATGAGGATTGTCTCCGCAGAAATTTATTTTCGGAAGCTTTGACGCTTCGTAGTGAGGGGCATTTTTTGGCGGGCTCCGGAGCGTATCACTTCGAGATCCATCGAACTTCCGGCTTCGTGCATCAACTTGATATGCGTGACTACGTCTTGAGTGAGTAAGTTCTTTTTCACACCATTCACAGCCAGGATGATGTCTCCCTCTTCGAGATCGTGGGCCCCTTCAAGGAGCGCATTGATGTCCACTTCGGAGACGCGTGAGGCAAACCCTTCTACCGGAACTTCAAGCTGAATTTTCTCTTCTTCGCTTAGGCGCTCGGCTTCGAAAAAGACAAGTGGATCGATCGACCAGTAACGGTGGGTGAGATCCGTATGCCACCATTGATCGGGGAGTTTTACTAGAAGCTCCTCGCTTAATTCGCCCCGTTGCACCGTGAGCATTATCTCGGTGGCGGTGCGCTCCACTTTATTGTATTCAAACTGAAGGTCGCCAAAGGTGAAGATGGGATGATTGTTAAGATGAGTGATCAAGTCCCCGGGCTGCATCCCGGCGTCGGCAACCGCTAGATGTGTTTCCTTAACTTCGAGACCCTTCGGCACGTCGAGATGGATACCAATAGTCTTGATGTCGGGCGACTGATACATGTGCTTTGCCTTAACCAGTTCACCGGCGGTTTCCTTTTCGGTGATTCGGAAATCACCGACGAGGTGGCACTCGACACAGCGGTTGTTGTCGATGACCTCTGTCTTCAAGGTCTGGATTTCTTTGGGAAATAGAGGTGCCTTCTTGGGCTGTGGAATGAAGTCTCCTGCTTGATAACGTCGGTGCTGCTCCAGGCCCAAATCCAGGGCAAGTTCGAGGCTTTCGAAGTCAAGATAGCTGGTTGCAGATTCAGCATCGCGGCCACCGTAGCGCATGTATATGTGCTCATCTGCATTGATCATAAAAAAATATAGAGCGTTGTGCCGGTCGAATTCGAAAAGGTTTAGGTCGATTCCGTCGAGTGTCATGATGCGGAGCAAAACGTATTGCTTCATGAGTTTGCCGCGAGGCGAGTTGAGTGGAGTATGCACAACCTGTGCATCAAATTCGCGTCCGTTAATTCAGGGGGCGCAACGAAATTCGAGAAAGATGGGTTTGTCGGTCTTTTTCGCCTCGGCGATGGCATCTTGGTAGGAGTAGAGCCATTTCACCTTTTCGACGGTCTCCTCGGCGCGGATCACCCAAAGAGAGGCCGCGCAACACGTGGC
>JBCCBL010000323.1:0-3453 GCA_039034055.1 Verrucomicrobiota bacterium
GAACAATGTGTGCGGCTTCGGTATTATCGGCCTTTAGAAACTTTCGACGGACCGGCACCGAATTAAATAACTGCGCTACTTCAATACGGGTCCCTGGGGGCATGCCGACTTCCCGGCGATGCTCAATTTTCCCGGCATTCACCAGCACTTCGCAACCCGATTCTGCATCCTTTGGGCGGGTTCGTAGCGTGAATTTAGATACACTTGCAATCGAAGGCATCGCCTCACCGCGGAAACCGAAACTGGTTATCGCAAATAGATCCTCGGCTCCGGTTATCTTACTGGTCGCATGGCGTTTCAAGCATAAGAGCGCATCATCGGGAGTCATGCCAGATCCATCATCCTCGACGCGAATATAAGCCTTTCCCCCATTCCTGAATTCGACTTCGACTCGGGTGGCTCCAGCATCAAGGCTGTTTTCTACCAATTCTTTGACGACCGCTACCGGCCGCTCAATTACCTCTCCCGCCGCTATTTGGTTTGCGACCTGATCAGGCAATATGCGGATTGATGACATTTGGATGTACGCGCGCGATCAGAGGTTAAAAATCGCTTCCGGAAGATAGGCGGAGATGGTCGTGAGCGGTCGATTTACGAGTTGGCTCACCTTCAGGTCCAGAACCACGCTGCACAGGACGTAAGCCTGCTCGCGAGAAACTCCAATGCGTTCCATGATGTATTCGATTGCTCGCAGCACCGCCTGTTTGCAAGCGAATCGAGGATCTTCATGAGACTCGATAAAGACATGAAACGGTTTCGTCTGATAGCGTTCGGGGACGAGGGGACCGCCCGCGATTAGATAGGGTCCAGCTAGCGGTCTATCTTTGATCAATCCCAGTTTAAAAGTCACTTGCATCGGCGCTTCCATGCCATTGATCGACACTTCTCCATCCCCCTGAGCAGCATGACAATCCCCTGCACAGAGGCCCGCCCCTGAGACCAGAACCGGTAAATGCAATCGGGCTCCGGCGGTCAAGTGACGCACATCCATATTGCCGCCAAAGATTCCCGGAGGACGTGTCCGGAAGGCGCCGGGCTCCGGCCTTTGAACCCCAATGATCCCACAAAATGGCGCAAGATCCAGCGTCACACCGGGCATTGATTCGGTAATTCCCTGCTCCAATTCCCAGTGAAAGAGGAAATGCTCATCGACAAAATCATCAAGCAGACCCATTCCGGGAATGATACTCGTCCAAGCGTAACCACGGTGTTGGTAATTGAGAATATCGATAACTAGCTGATCGCCAGGCTCGGCACCCTCAATGGCAATCGGGCCGGTCAGTGCATGAATTTTCGTGAAATCTATTTTACCAAATTCAGCCCCGCTCATTCCCGGTTTCGCCTGATTGTCCGAAGCATCGTGCATATCCAGAGTCACCGTGTCTCCGGGCGCAACGGTGATACGCGGTAGAACGGAATTATCCCAACGGTTCTGAATCAGCGAGGTGTCGAGCGAGTGATGAGCCATGGTATCACAATGTAGCCCGGCAAACCGTTTTGGCCAGCGGGAATCTCAAAGCATCGACCAAGCACGGGGAATGACGGTGTTCATCCATCTCGCTTTTCTTGGGGTCGGCGAAACAGAGGGGTTGCCGCCATCGCACGGAAGGGCCTATTCAGCCAAGAGCCAAAGGGTAGAGGGACGGATTCCCCGGTCTCGCTCCGCTTCAGCTTGTAAAAAAGGACAGCCAAAAAAAGTTGGATGCCCAGCATAAAGACTAGGTAAATTCCGAATCGATCATTCAAAAAAACACCTCCGGGTCCCCGCAAAATTCCTCCTAAAGCAGTCGAAGCTATTCCTGTAATAACTCCGACAATGGTCGTCTGTAGCGCGATTCCCAAAGGACGATCCGCCGCCGACATGAGTTGCGGTAAATATTTGAAATTTGCGGATATGTAACAAGAGCCAGCCGCCCCGACGAGTGGAAAGAGAAACGGGCTCAGATAAACCAGATCGGTGAATCCTGACATAATGAGAATCCAGAAGATTCCATTGATCAAATTTAACAGAATCGCGACCCAGAAAGGAATACGTATATCCATAGAATCGATACGTTTCCGCAAAAGCGAAGCTGCAATGAATCCGCCAAAGTGTTGAAGAGCCGTGAAATAGAGAATCGGCACGTACCCAATACCCATCTCACGCTTCAAATAATAAGAAAAAAATGGGTACGCCGCACTGGTGAGTGCAAAATAAGAAGCATTTAGGCACAAATAGTATCGATACTTGGGTTCCCGCAATACCAAGCGTGGTGCCGCTTTCAAGATACTCACCACGCTCGACCGAGGTGGGTTGGGAGCACTGGGCAATCGACTCAAAGCGATCGTCGCGGCAATTGCCCCGAAGATGGCCAGCCCATACTGGAGCAGAATGGCGGTGTATGTATCGAAAAACAGGAAACATGCTGCACACAGAATCAAAGTAAACACTCCGCAGAACCCGATTACCGTAAAATCAGTCGAAAAATAGCGCCCCTGAAGATTCTCAGGTAACATATCGTAGAGCCAAGCGGGAACCACCATACTGCCCATCGCGCGTAATAGACAGAAAAAGAATATAGAGACTGCCAAGATCGCAATCGCCCACAAATTGCCACTCTCGGGTTGCCAAATTGCCAGACCCAGAGGAGGCAAAATGAAGAACCCACGCACCGCCCAGCAAAATACCGCCTGCCGCTTATAACCTACTCGAGGGGTTACTGTCGTTGCCAAAACCTGAAAGGGAAGTAGTAGGAAGACAAAGGCGTAGCATAACCCGACCACGAAAGGTGAAGCCCCGAGTTCCTCGGCGAGGAGGATCATCGGAGTACCAAGCACCACCAGCCAGGTAAAGCCGTTGAAAAACGCAAAAAAGAACCCGGCCCGATAAGGCCTTAAGCCGTCATGCGCGTCTGCCATCTCGGAAGTCACACTATCAATGTCTTGAATGCATCAGCGGCCTCAATCAAACCAGGATTCGCGCATTCTATGCTTTTCGCAGGGTCCAGCCCGTAAAGCCGTACAAAATCGATACGATCGGATTAATCAGGTTAAAGAGACAAAACATCCAGTAGTCACCCGTCGCCACCCCGAGCGCCGCAGTCATTGTCGCGCCACAGGTGTTCCATGCCACAAGCGGAGAACTCAGGGTACCCGTATCCTCGAGGACGCGCGACAAATTGACCGCATGAAGCCCTTTGCGCTCATAGGCCTCACGAAACATCCGGCCCGGGAGGATGATCGCCAGATATTGATCAGCCGCCATGAAATTGGTCCCTATCGCAGTAAACGCAGTCGACGAAATCAGACTGCCGCGCGATTTCGCGACTTTCAAAATGCTCTGACCGATGGCCCTAAGTTGACCCGTCGATTCCATCAAACCTCCAAAAGTCGAGGCACACAGGATCAACGAAATTGTCCACATCATGCTATCGAGCCCGCCCTTGCTAAGCAGATCGTCGAGGCTGGCGAGAC
>JBCCBL010000324.1:0-3449 GCA_039034055.1 Verrucomicrobiota bacterium
ATTGCGGCAAATGATAGCCAAGCCATGCGGGAAGTCTTTGAGGTGAGCCTCAAGGAGGGTGTAGACCGTGGCGTCGTCATCCGGCAGTGAGTCGATTAAGGAGTCAATCGCCGAGTCGCTGAACAGGAGTTCATGCCCGTGCTTGCTTCTAAAATTCTGTGCAAATCGCTTGATGTCGCTTTTGTGGACGTCCCTTTGTAAGTGCCGGTTGGCATCCTTCAATTGACGTAGCGTTTCGTCGGGATCTTGGACTGTTTCCTGAGTCACCTCGAAAGATTGGATAGCGGTAGACGGCAATGCGTATTTGAAGTTCCTAAATACGGTTTCGAGCACCGTCAAAAGGCCGCGCGCGCCAGTCTCTTGAATGGAGGCACGCTTGGCAACTTCTTGGACGGCTTCAGCAGTGATATCGAAGCTGATTCCGTAGCCTTCAAAATCACGTTGATACTGGGAGAGTATGGATCCTTCTGAAGTGGTGAGAATCTGGGCTAAGTCATTTTCATTGAGTTGGCTGCATGCCACACGCACGGGAATGCGTCCGATGAACTCGGGCTCAAAACCGTATTGGATGAAATCGCGGGTCTCGGCACGGTTTAGGTAGGTCGCTGGATCGATTTCGGCGGATTCGGAACCGAGGGCACCGAATCCGAGGCTGCCAGAATCGATGCGTTTCTTAATATCTTCGGCGAGGCCATCGAAGGCGCCCGAAACGATGAAAAGGATGTGTTTCGTGGAGAGGGTGCGGCTTTGTTTCCGACGGTTCCCCATCGACATCATCGCTTGCATCTGCGCCATCATATCGGTCGGGGAGAAGAGGTTTACTTCGGTATCCTCCATCAGTTTCAAAAGGTTTATCTGGACGCCGCGTCCCGAAACGTCTTTGCCGCCGGTCCCGCTCGAATAGCCAGCGATTTTGTCTATCTCGTCGATGTAGACGATGCCGTATTGGGCCAGTTCTCCATCGCCACTAGCGACTTTGTTGAGGTCTCGGATCATGTCCTCGACGTCGGAACCTACATAGCCGGTTTCGGAAAACTTGGTTGCATCCGCTTTTACGAAGGGCACTCCGATAAGCTTCGCTATATTTTTAATGAGGTAAGTCTTCCCGACACCGGTTGGGCCCAGGAGGAGGATGTTCGCTTTATTGAAGTCTGCAGCGGCATAGCTTGGGTCTTCGATGCAGCGACGGACATGGTTATAGTGATCGCAAACCGCTACCGATAATACTTTTTTTGCCTCATCCTGACGAATCACATAGCGATCCAGATAGGCATGGACTTCGCGTGGTTTGAGCTGAAAATTACGGACGCGATCCAGAGCTTCATCACGGTCTTCGGCAGCTTCCGGAGTTTTATCGGTGGGCGAGGCAGGGTCTTCTTCTGTTGGCGGTGTTGCGCTGAAGGGTGCCATTCCGACTTTTACGTTCGGGTTGTTGATCATCTTTTGAAGCTGTTTTTGCAGCTCTTCAAGAGGATTGGGTGGGTCTCTATCACTCATAACTAAAAGTTTGACAGCAGGGTTTGGATTCAGAAGTTAATTATAGTAAGTAACTTTCAAAATTTTCGACTTTTTTCCGCTTCCTCCTCGTTAGTAGTCCCGATGCCAGACAATCTTACCAAACGCGACATAGTTTTGCAAATTTATGAGAAGACTGGATTCCCGCAAAAGGAAGTGCGTGAAACTGTGCAGCAGACCCTTGATGCGATTGCCGATGCCTTGAGTGAGGGGCGCAATGTGGAATTGCGCAATTTTGGAGTGTTTGAGATTCAGATTCGCAAGGAGCGAGTCGGGCGTAATCCGAATAGGCCGGAAACCGATGTGACGATTCCCAAGAGGGCGGTCATCAAATTTAAGGCAGGCAAGGAGCTTAGAGGGAATCTGGGCGATATGGATGTCGACCGCGTTGAAGAGGAACGAAAAGGCCTCTAGATTGTCGAGTCGATCTGGATTCAACAACCCCCTCTTTTTCTATCGGTATGTTCGATACATTACCCGGATTTCGTGAATTTTTGCCTGAAGCCTGTTCGGTCCGCAATGCCATCTTTGACACTTGGCGACAGACTGCGGCGCGTTTCAACTTTGTCGAATATGACGCTCCGCTCTTGGAGCCTTTGGAACTCTACATCGAGAAATCAGGCCCAGAAATCGTCTCTCAGCTTTTCAATTTTGAAGATCGCGGCGGTCGAGCGGTTGCCTTGCGGCCTGAAATGACACCTAGTTTAGCGCGCTTGGTGGGTGCTCGGGCCAACGCGATGCGGAGGCCGATAAAGTGGTTTTCAATCGGGGAAAATTATCGCTATGAGCGGCCGCAGAAGGGGCGCACTCGGGCCTTTTATCAACTGAACGCGGATATTTTAGGTGATTCCAGCCCGGGGGCCGACGCAGAGCTGATTGCGCTCTTGATTACATCGCTCAAGCGTTTTGGCCTCACTGAAAATGATTTCTATATCCGTCTCAGTGATCGTGGTCTGTGGACTTCGTTTCTGGAAGTGCGGGGTCTTGAGGAAAGCGCTTATTTCGAGGTGCTGGGGGTGATTGATAAGCTTGAGCGCAATTCTCGGGAGGAGTCTTTGAATAGTCTCAGTGCAATCGTTGGAGAGGGTTCGGCATCGGATCTCTTAGATTCGATTGAGACCATGATTGGCTTGAAGGACTTTTCGGATATTAAAGATTATATAGAAACGGCCTTCCCAGAATCATCGGCATCGGAGAAAGTGAGCAAGCGACTGGATGATTGGCGGATTGTATTCGAAAATTTGGAAAGTCTCGGTTGCCAGGAGTTCGTCGAGGTTGACCTCGGGATCGTGCGCGGATTGGCATACTACACGGGATTTGTTTTTGAGGCTTTTGAGCGTTCAGGCGAGAGTCGTGCCCTTGCTGGTGGAGGTCGGTATGACACGCTTGTAAAGAAAATGGGAGGGCCCGATCTGCCGGCTGCCGGATTTGCAATGGGGGATGTCACCCTCAGCGATTGTCTTTCGGAGAAGGGTTTAATCGGGCCCCATTTACCCGAGCCCGATGCCTATATGGTCATAGGAGACTCGACCGGTATGAAGACTTGTCTGGCAGATGTTGCTCGATTGCGTCAACAAGGGCTGAGCATTGAGTATCCGTACAAGCTGCAGAGTTTTGGCAAACAATTTAAGAATGCTGAGAAATCCGGCGCGCGCTTTGCAGTGGTGTATGGAGAAGACGAGATCAAATCTGGAATGCTTACGATTAAAGACCTCAAAAACGGAGAATCTCACAGTGTTCCGCAGATCGGTCTCCTTGAATGGCTGATGAAAGCGAGATAGGGAAATTTTTAGGAAGGTCAAACAACTTTATTATGATAGACTTTATCAAATCCGTTTTGATACGCGTCGCGGCATCGCTCGTTGCGATAATCATCGTTTTCATCATATTCGCTTTCATCTATGGGGCCTTTTTCATAGCCGCTACTCAGCCGG
>JBCCBL010000325.1:0-3446 GCA_039034055.1 Verrucomicrobiota bacterium
CATTTCGGCTGACTCGGATCGAATTTGAGATCGTTGGAAAACACCCCCGACAAACGGGATGGATTTACGAAGCTAGCTTTTCACCCCATCGTGGGAATGCCTGGTTTGTCGAGTTTTTGGCACCGTTTACCCAATACACGGCGACCGATGTGTTTATTTTGTATTTTCAAAAGGAAGCGCGGAGGGAGGAACTCGTTTACCTGAGCTAATTTTACTGGGCGGTGTCGAAAGCGTCTAGAATGATGGAAGGCGTGAGGACTTCTGGTAAAATCATCGGGTCGTCAAGGCTGGGGCCATAGACGAGATTGAAGGGGACGGCGTTGCGTTGATAGCGAGCTAACTCTTCGGTAATCTGCGGATCGAAGTCAGTCCAATCAGCTTTGAGCAGCACGATGTCTTGGTCAATGACTCGTTCGACGACCTCTTTGCGACCTAGGGCAAATATTTTGTTGGTCTGACAGGTCGCGCACCATGAGGCTGTGAAATCGACATACACCGTTTCACCTGCGCTTTGCGCCGCGAGGACGCGTTCGGGAGACCAAGATTCCCAGGTGAGCTGGCTCTCGCGCGGGTATCCAAGCCAGGTTGCCCCAAATACCAAAAGAGCGGCGATTCCACGGCCGATCCATTTACTTTTTTGGGTGCGATGAGGCGCCGCCCAGCGCCCATATATCCAAATTCCAAATGCGATTAGGGTGAGCGCCAGCGATGCAATGAGGTGGGTATTGGAATCGAGAGCATCATTCTTGGATACGGTGCCGGCAAAGAAAGCGAGCATCACCGCGGCGGCTCCGTAAAGCAGGAAGGCCATTCCGAGTTTGAAGGATTCCATCCAGGCGCCGGGTTTCGGCAGAAGTTTGATTGCTTTGGGGAACGCAGAAAGGGCTAAGTATGGGGTAGCTAGGCCGATCGCAATGACGGTGAAGATCAGCCAAGTCTCGAGTGCCGGAAGAGTGATGACCGCTCCGAGCGCGGTTCCGAGGAATGGACCGCTGCATGGTGTAGAGACTACAGTAGCCAAAACCCCACTGAAGAAGGTGCCGATGAGACCGGATTTTGCGGCTGAACCCTGGCCAATACTCATGGCCGATGTGCCGAATTCAAATACGCCGCTCATATTCATGGCGAGGATCAGAAAAACGATTGTCAGCACATAGAGGGTTGCTGGGTTTTCGAATTGAAATCCCCATCCGAGGCTTTCTCCACCGGCTCTCACCGCGATGAAAATTCCTGCGAGGATCCAGAATGAAACGAGCACCCCTAAGGTGAAGGAGAGGCCATGCGCGATGATTTTCTCGCGGGCTTCACCCGCTTGATTGACGAAGCCCATGATCTTGATTCCGATCACTGGAAATACGCAGGGCATTAAGTTGAGTATCAGGCCGCCAAGGAATGCGTAGACTAGAAGCGAACCAATCGCTTGTTTCTCAGCTTGGGCCTGATTGTTGAGCTGCTCGGGGCGGCTCGTTAATAGATTGGCAGTAAAGGCGATATTGCGTTCGTCGCTTTGGAGGACGCCTCCGAGTCGCTCTATTGATTCTGGACCATATTCGCTTTTTGTGAGCTGAATCGTGACGAGATTGTTGGCCTGCGTGAGGATTTGGTCCGCGTTTGAGTCAACCGAGGGTGCCGAGGGGTAACCGCTCGGGTCGAGGTTCAAAGTATTGTCTTCGAAGAAGTAGACGGTTGAGGCATCGAAAATTGATGAATCGAATACGAGGAAGATTGAATTTCCCTCGGAGTAAGCGATTACATCCAGTCCGCGGCTGGCCGCATCCTGCGGCCAGGCATCTTGATTGCTCTGAAAGAGGGCATTGAGGGCTTCTGAGGTTTCTGTGCTTGGCCCTTGAAGGTTGACGGGCAGCGTCAGTGTGAGGTCTGCCCCACCCGGTAGGCAGACATCTTTGCAGACCAACCAATCTGAGCGAGCTTTGAACGTGAGGCTGGATTGAGAATCGAGGTTCGCTGGGGCTTGTATTTCAGACATCAATACGACGGTCCCCTCGTGGACATAGTTCATGAGCCCCCCCATCAAATAGGTTTGAGGTGCTGGCCATTGAATGGGACCGGCAGAGAATCCTTCAGGAAGATCCCAGTAAATTTCAGTAGGGATTCCGGTGTCCCCCGGATTCTTCCAGTAAATATGCCACGCCTCTTCCATGGTATATTCGATACCTAAAAAAAAGGTCTGCCCGGGGGTGACTTCGTTGGTATCGGCGAGCATTCTTGAAGTCACGTGAGGCTGTTCCACGCGCGCTCCCTCTTGGCCTTGCAGGAGTGTTGCTAGGGTGATCGCGAGCAGTCCGAGGGTGGTATGGATCGAAGAAAAGGTAGATTTAACCATTGTTAGTTTGCGTTGTGAATCATGGAACGTTCTCTGTGAGAACTGTCAAAGCGGTGATCTTATTCCCTTTTAAATTCTTTTGTGTGCACAGAGTTTGCTCGCAGGGGCGCTTTGAGCGGGATGGTTGCCACTTTTCGGTATGAAACTCCGCGACAGACACATGCGCAAATCAATAGCTTTACTAATCAGTCCGATAATCCTGGCATTTTCAGGTTGCGAAACCTGGAATGCGAAAAATGCGCCCACACCCGAAGTGGCTAGTCCTACCGAGTGGTCATCGGGGGATGACACAGGGGCTCCGATTTTGGATGCCTGGTTGAGTGATTTTGACTCTCCCGAGTTAGATGCTCTGGTGGACGAAGCCCTCGAGAGTAACCCCTCGGTCTTGGCTTCTTTGGCGGCTCTGGATGCGGCATTTTTCAATGCCCGGATTTCGGGTGCGCGGGTGTATCCGACCATCAATGCAGATGGTTCGGCGGGTCGTAGATTATCCAATACGGCATTAGGTCAAGACCTGTATTCGAGCTCAGCAGACGCATCGGTAGGGGTGAGTTGGGAAATCGACATTTGGGGTAGATTGCGAGATTCAGCGAATGCGGCCGATTCTGAATTTGCGGCGAGTGAGGCTGGCTATCAGTTCACGCGCTTGTCCTTAGCTGCCAATGTTGCGCGAACCTGGATTCAAGCAATCGCCGCGAAGAAGCAGCTAGATCTGGCCGAGCGGACTTACGCTTTGTGGGAAGATAACGTCGAAATCATCAATAGTCGTTTCGAGCGTGGAATCAGCACGGCATTAGAATTGCAATTGATTCGTTCGGATGCCTTCTCGCGTTTGAGTTCGGTGGCGTTCAATAAAGATAATTTAGATGAGACAATCCGCTCGCTTGAGTTGCTCCTGGGGCGCTATCCTGCAGGCGTTTTGGAGGTGCCAGAGGAATTTCCGACCATTGAGCCCTCCATTCCGGCGGGTTTGCCGTCTGAGCTTTTAGAGCGTCGACCAGACATTATTCAAGCTACCGCGCAACTTGAGGCTTCGGCTTACCGCCAGGCTTTTTCTCATAAGAACCGTTTGCCTTCGTTTGCCCTGACGGGTTCTTTGGGG
>JBCCBL010000326.1:0-3412 GCA_039034055.1 Verrucomicrobiota bacterium
ATGGGGATCGATATCGCTGGGACGCTGGATCAACATATCTTGAAGGGAAGCCCATTCATGGCGTAAATATACACAATTTTGCCGAAAATCTGCAAGATGCAAATGGCTGATCGTGCTATCTTTATCAGATGCGAATTGGTATCAATACGTTTTTGTTAACCCCAGGCTTCTCCAATAACGACATCCCCATCCTCAAAACTATCAAAGATTATGGGGCTGATTTCGTCGAACTCGCTATCGTCGAATCGGAGGGATTTAAAACGAGCGAAGTTCGCGACGCACTGGATGCGACAGGGTTAGATAACCCGATTGTTTGTGGCGCCTGGGGACCGGGTCGTGATCTTAGGGGTAGTCCCCAGGAGGTATCGAACAGCAGGGATTATTTAGAGTCCCTCATTAAAATTGCCCAGGACCTAGGATCGGATCTGATTTGTGGCCCTTTCTATTCCAGCGGTGGACGCACGGAGCCTTATCCGGAGGCTGTTCGCGAGGAGCAGCTCGACTTGATTTCTCAGTCACTTCGGCCGCTTTGCGAAAAAGCGGGCGATCAGGGTATTACCTTGGCTTTTGAGCCGCTCAATCGATTTGAAACAGATTGCATCAACACTGTAGATCAAGCGATTGATCTCATCGACCGGGTTGACCATAACGCATTAAAAATACACATTGATACGTTTCATATGCATATCGAGGAAAATAACTCAGCTGAGGCGATCCGAAGAGCAGGAGGTCACATTGGTCATGTTCACGCAAGTGCGAGTCATCGTGGAATCCTCGGAAAAGATCAGATCCAATGGGATCAAATTATCCAAGCTTTGGTCGATATCGGTTATGACCGAAGCGTTTGCATTGAAGCATTCTCTCCGGAGATGGCCTCACTCGCTAAAGCTGCCTCGATTTGGCGGAAGTTGTATGACAGTCCGCAAGCACTCGCAACAGAGGGTATTCAGTTCCTCAAAACTAAAATTTCGAAAGCTAAAGAAACTCTACACGAAAATGCCCGTTTAAGTGTGTAAGTGTTGTCGCGGTCTCGATGACTTATCTCACGAAAAAAGATCCCGAAGCCTTCCAGACACAGACCACAAAGCGTAGTCAATCGATAGACAGTTCAGATTTGAAAGCCCTCAAGAGACCATTCCGAAATTTATGAAGTAAACCCAAGTGACCTATTCTATGAACTCAAAAAATACCCGTCGTCAATTCCTCAAAACCGGAGCAACAGCCGGAGGGCTCATTATCCTTCCAAGCGGCTCCCTGTTTGGACAAAACAGCGCTAATAACCGCCTCAACATCGCTCTAATTGGAGCTCATGGTCGAGCCACGGCGCACTACGACACACTGAAGAAAGAGAATGTCGTAGCCATCTGCGATGTCCACCAAGGCAACCTTGCGAAAGGGATGGAGGTGTTTCCAAACGCGAAACCCTACGAGGATTGGAGAAAATGTCTAGATCACCCTGGATTGGACGCGATTCTTTGCTGCACAACTGACCACACTCATGCCTTCATCTCGATGTGGGCGCTCAACCGCGACCTGCATGTTTACATGGAAAAGCCACTCGCGATCACCGCGAAAGAGGCACGTGCGGTTCGGGAACTCTATCTTACCAAGAAGGATAAACTGGCGACACAAGTCGGCATGCAACGCCACGCAATGCCTAATTTCAGCAGACTGCGCGAATCTATTCATGATGGCGTTATCGGTGAACTCAAAGAGGTTTACGTCTGGGGCAGTCGCAAAAAGCCAAAACCCGGCTACAAACCTGGCGGTAGCGCAATCCCCAGCTACATAAATTGGGACCTCTGGTTAGGCCCATCACCGGAGCATCCTTTCCACCCTGAATATATTTCGGGTAAGCCGGGTGCCAATTGCCTGAACTGGAATATGTATTGGGACTGGGGTATCGGCCAAATGGGCGATATGGGCAGTCACACTATGGACCTTGCTTGGAATGTTCTAGATGCGACTCTTCCGACAAGCATCAAAAGTAAATCTTCCGAAGCCCTCAATCCGGAGGTGACCCCTGTGGAATTGACGTCAAGCTTCACATTACCTGCAAATGATTGGCGCAAACAAATCCGCTGCACTTGGTTCCAAGGTGGAGCGCTCCCGAAGTCTCCTGTCAAAGCGCTTGATATCAGCAAGATCGGCCACGGTGCCATGTTTAAGGGAACAAAGGGCTTCGTCATCTCTGATTTTAATAGTCGTCTAATTGTTCCTGACGGCCGCTCTGGAGACTTGACCTACTACAAACCAAGAGATGCTGAAGATCAGGAGCGACCAATTGGAAATTTCCAAGAACAATGGACTGAGGCCTGCAAAAACGGAAAACCTGCCGACACTGCATGTAATTTTGAATACAGTGCGAACATGATCGAAACGATGTGTCTGGGACTTGCTGCATTCCGCGCCGGAGGAGAACTCAAATACGATGGCGCCCAAGGAGTCGTTACAAACAACAGCGATGCAAATCAGTATCTGACCAAGTCTTATCGTAGCGGATGGACCGCGAACGGATAGGATCACAAGCTCAGTCCGGCGCCTTTGATTGAACCCGCACTCATAAAAGATCCCGGCTCATAGATTTTAGCCTCAGAACCGCATGTTCTGAGGCTAATTTATTTATGAACCCAAAAGGACCGATAGACGAAGCACTGAGTATCTCTTCGTTAACTCATACATGCGGTAAATGGATTTACCGAAAGTGCTCGCTCTTCCCTTTGCTCACCCCCCTCAACCATAAACAGACTCAACAACTTCCAATCCACCCCGTTGCGTAACCACAGGTAGCATCCAGTCATTTAAATGATAGACAACGAGAATGGTCCGGTACACGGCCTAACTCCGTTAAACCTTTTTCTTGAGCCCTTAACGATTCAAGACATTCTGCCGCCCTTACGCTTTTACTATGGAATGGGAAATCATTTTTGTTTTCGGCCTATTGGTCGCAACTTTGGTGACATTTGTCTGGGAGAAATTCCCAACAGATCTCACCGCAATGAGCGCGTTTGCCATTCTCATGGGAGTGAGTGCGCTCACCGGTTCTGAGCAATTACCTACCACAGAGCAGAGCCTCATGGTCTTTGCAGAGGGAGCGCCTCTGACCATTGCATTCATGTTTATATTGAGTGCAGCACTGGAGCGATGTGGTGCGATTGATCAACTCGCTCGGATTCTAAAACCAATCGCCAGCCTCGGCTACACTCCATTCTTATTCGTCCTAGTCTTCATCGTGGGGGCGTTGTCGGCCTTCGTGAACAATACTCCGGTTGTAGTCGTCTTGCTTCCCGTGATCATGACCCTTTCGAAGGAAATCGGGGTGGTCCCTTCAAAACTACTGATCCCGCTGTCCTACGCCTCGATTTTTGGCGGAACGTGCTCGCTGATGGGCACGAGTACCAACATCCTCGCG
>JBCCBL010000327.1:0-3387 GCA_039034055.1 Verrucomicrobiota bacterium
AGCCACGCCTTGCTCGGAGAATCAAGATTCGCCGTGCGAAACTTGACTTCCAAGCTGCGGCGCGAAACTCCCAGACGCTGAGCGAGGCTGTCGATTCCAAACGGACGTCTGATCAAGCGCTTCATCAACACTAAGGCACGTTCAACTGTCGGATCCCGCTTCGCCGATCGACCGAGGCTCTCCCTTTCCATCAAGGGGCCCGGTCTCAAAAGATGCGAAACTGGCTCTTCATCTTCACTATCACCAGCCTCCGACAAGAGACAGTCAACCACCTTTCGTCCCATCGCATGATAGGGAATCTGAACACTGGCGATGGAAATTGGAGACAACAATGAAGCCTCTGGATCATCCCCAATTCCGACAATTCTAAGAAAACTTCCCGGCTCTAGGCCTTCCTCAATGGCCAAATCAATGATACGTCGCGCCACAAAATCGCTAATCGCAACAATTCCCACAGTCTCGTCTTTTGTGAAACGAGCCAGCCAGCTCGAGAGCGCATTTCCATAAATGCTCGGCCCGCGCAGAATACTCACTCCCTCCAGACCCGCTGCACTGGCTTCGGCTCCTTCGAAAAGGCGCCGCGTTCTCCATTGCCCCGCCGGACCCACGACATAAATTTCGCGCGCAGCCGTCTCAATGAGAGCCTCAGCGGCATCGAATCCAGCCTGATAATAGTCCAAACCTACCGTCGCGACGGAACATATCCTGGACCACTGACCTAGATTCACGCATCGGATCCTGCGATCTCCCAAGCGCTCAAACCAAGCATCGCTGACCAAGCTCCCAACGCAGGCATCTGCCATATCCAGGAGCCGTGAACTCCCCCAAATGCTCTCAAGAGGCTCGCGAAGTGGAAGGAATGAAATATTCGCCCCATGGGTTCGATTTCCAGCATCAAGGCCCGAGTAAAAAGCCATCTGCCCGGCCCCCGCAAATTCCGAATGAATCGCGACCTTCATGCGCAAAAACTAAAATATATTTCGCTTTTACGTAAAGACAAAATTGAAGAGTTCCGGTAAGTTAATGTGAAATATACCCATTAAAATTGATCGAAAGAAATTTATGAAACGTGCGCTTATTACCGGAATTACCGGACAAGATGGATCCTATCTCGCAGAACTCCTAATCGAGAAGGGTTACGAAGTTCACGGTATTATCCGGCGCGCATCGACTTTCAATACGGATCGCATCGAACACCTTTACAACGACCCGCATATTAATGGAACCAAGCTATTCCTCCACTATGGGGATCTTGCAGACTCTACTCAGCTCATTAAACTCCTCTACGATCTGAAGCCGGATGAGATCTATAATTTGGGAGCCCAATCGCATGTCCGAGTTTCTTTTGATATCCCAGAATATACTGGTGATGTAGTCGGAGTCGGTGCAGTGCGCATCTTAGAGGCTATTCGTGAAGTGGGCCTTGTAAACAAATGCCGCTATTACCAGGCAAGCTCCTCGGAAATGTATGGAAAAGTACAACAGGTTCCGCAGACTGAGGAGACCCCATTTTGGCCACGCTCTCCCTATGCTTGTGCCAAGGTATATGCCTATTGGTTGACCGTAAACTTCCGCGAATCATACGGGTTGCACGCATCAAATGGCATCCTCTTCAACCACGAATCTCCACGACGTGGTGAGACCTTCGTCACACGCAAAATTACGCGGGCGGCGACTCGTATCAAAATGGGACTACAGGACGCCCTCTACATGGGAAATCTTGATGCCAAGCGTGACTGGGGGTATGCAAAAGAATATGCTGAAGTAATGTGGCTCATGCTACAACAGGACAACCCCGACGACTACGTCTGCGCCACCAATGAAACGCACACCGTGAGAGAATTTGTCGAGGAAACCTTTGGCCTACTCGACTTAGATTGGCAGGAATACGTGAAATTCGACGCCCGCTATGAGCGACCTGCTGAAGTAGACCTACTGATTGGTGACCCCGGAAAATTGAAGAGAAATATTGGTTGGGAGCCTAAAGTAAAATTCAAGGAGTTGGTAAAAATCATGACCGAGGCCGATCTCAAACTAGCTCGCAAAGAACTCGCGATCCAAGAAGCATCTATCTAGATCTTCATCACAATGGATTCCTCCTCAAAAATCTATATAAGCGGACATCGGGGCATGGTGGGCTCTGCGATTTGCCGAAATCTACAAAATTCGGGATATAACAACATAATCACCCGCACCCGCGCTGAGCTTGATCTGACAAATGCATCCGCAGTCGATACCTGGATTCAAGTGGAGCAGCCTGATGTCGTAGTGATCGCGGCCGCTCGCGTCGGAGGTATCCATGCAAATAATACGTATCCTGCTGAATTTATGCAGGAAAATTTGGCGATAGCCCACAATCTCATCCATAGCAGCTATATACATGGCGTGAAACGCCTGCTTTTTCTCGGCAGCTCCTGCATCTACCCACGTTTGGCGAAACAGCCCATGCAAGAGAGTTGCCTACTCTCCGGACCCCTTGAGCAGACCAATGAAGCCTATGCTCTCGCCAAAATCGCCGGACTGAAAATGTGTGAGTATTACCGTCGCCAATACGGAGTCGTCTATCACTCCGCAATGCCGACAAACCTCTACGGACCCGGTGATAACTACCATCCAGAAAACTCACATGTCCTACCCGCTCTGATACGTCGATTTTACGAAGCTGCCCAGTCTGGACAGAGCGAGGTGGTCTTGTGGGGCACGGGAACTCCCTTGCGTGAATTTCTCCATTCAGATGACTGCGCCGCGGCGATGGTCCATCTATTGAAGCTTGAAGATCCTCCAGATTTGGTGAACATCGGAAGCGGACACGAGATCACAATTCGTGGGCTCGCGGAAATTGTCGCCGATACGGTTGGCTTCTCCGGCAAAATTATTCAAGACGTCGAAAAACCCGATGGCACCCCGCGCAAGTTGATGGATTGTAGCTTAATCAACTCGCTCGGCTGGCAACCGCAATACGACCTCAAAAGCGGGATCGCTCACGCTTTTGAGGACTTCAAAACGCACTCCCTCGACCAGTCACTCCGACAAAGGTAATGCAACGCACTTTGTAGAGGGCGTCGAAGTGGAAATCACGCATACCGACGAATTTTAGGCGGCTTCCTGGAATGTTGGGCGCAGCATGTCGGCGAGTCGATTGCGCGCTCGCGATAGTCGCGACATAATTGTCCCGACCGGAACTTTCAGGCGCTCCGCGATCTCGGCATAGTCCAGACCTTCAAAATACCGCAAGCGCACAGCATCACGAAACACCGGATCTAAGCGCTCGACACTGGAGCGAACCGCGTCCACCTCGTCATCAAACAGGTGTCGTTCAGGCGCTGATTCGAGCAGTGTGAATGTCGGCGATTGGTCTTCCTCGATGACCAGACGTTGGTCCTTGCG
>JBCCBL010000328.1:0-3384 GCA_039034055.1 Verrucomicrobiota bacterium
CGACTGAGATCATATTCAAGCATCTTGGGATTGATGCGCTCAATCTCGATCCCGCGTTTAAGCTGAGATTTGAACTGGCGCTGGTGCGCGGCCTTCAAGCCTTCGATACCGTCACGCACGATATCCCATTCAAGGACTTCTTCATAGATATAGCTGAGAAGTATGCGTCCAGCAAATTTGCTAAAATCGGCATCGCGTTCGATAAGGGTACGCGCATTGAGGACCACCGTTTTCTTGAGGTCCTCCATTTTCATTTCCGGGAACAGGGAACGACGCAGCTCGGTCTCAATCTGCTCAGCGTTGAGGCTGAGGTCTAAACCGATCATACCATACTCAATACGTTTCTTGAGATCAATACCGTCCCAAAACTCGGTGACTCCACTGTCGAGAGTGACCACAATCATGGAGTCCTGACGCGATTCTGCCTCGGTAATTTGATCACTGTCATCACGGACCCGCGAGCGGTGCGCTCGATATAGGATGTACGCCTCAGCAGCCTTGAAATGACCATGACGCATCAACTCTTCCTGCACGATGTCTTGGACATCTTCGATATTGATGAAGGATTGCTTGAGCGCTGCAACTCGTTCGGTAACGGATTCAGCAACAGCAACCGCCGGCTCAGAATCTAGTTGCAAGGATAGGAAAGCTTTGCGGGTTGCGATTTCAATTTTTGCCTGATTCCAAGGCACAACTTGCTTATTTCGACGTATCAGGCGAACTGAGACATTTATCGAATCATCGAGTTCGCTGACTCCCATATCAGATTCTTCGAAGCGTTTCGCCTTACCATGTACTAGCGAGCGCGCTACATCATGGGCGTCCCCTTCGATGAGGGTCTTTTCGATGAGTAGATACAAGTCTTTGGGAGACAAGCGTAAGGGGCGCCCCTGCTCGATCTGATTGAGCAGTTTTTCTCCAACGATGGCGGCCGAGCTTTTTACAAATGCACGATTCTTATCATTAAAGATGTCTTCTTCTTCGCGTGACAAGAGAAGATCGGTCAGTGCTTGCCCGATAGTCTCAGCGATATCATTCACGCTGAGGTCTCGAGAATCACCCTTCTCCTCAATTGTGATAGCAGACTTGTCGAATGGAGCCGGGTCGACTGATAGAGACCAGTCGAAGCGGGGTTTTTGTTCCCGCGGAGTGGATACAAGGCGTTTGAGGGCGCGATCTTCTTCGAATGTTATTTTCTGATACATGGACTGACTGAAATACAGGATATTGAGAGCAGGGATGGTGGTTGTAGGTGGCCGCAGGTGAGAAAGGCGGCCTTGAGAAATTGTTTAGAAATCGGCAGACACAACTAGGGGCACCCGTCAGCTCAGACGGGCGCCCCAAGATGTGATTCAGGACACTATAGATCGTCGTCGTCAGCGAGGACCAAGGAGGACGCCTTCTGATATTCGGTCACGCGGCCTTCGAAAAAGTTTTGTTCTTTCTGGATATCCATCATTTCGGCGAGCCATGGGAATGGGTTTTGGGCACCTTCATGGATGGGTTCAAGTCCGACACCTTCAAGGCGTCGGTCGGCAATGTAATCAATATACTGGCAGAACTCATCCGCGTTCATGCCAATACTACTTACCGGGAGACAATCACGGATGAACTCTTTCTCTAGCTGAACTCCCTCTACCATGACATCGCGGAGTTCTTTCCGGAATTCTGGAGTCCACACATCAGGATTTTCCTCGATAAGATCTTTCAATAACTCGCGGAAAAGCTGGATGTGGTTCGACTCATCGCGCAGCGTATATCGGAACATTTGACCAATACCTGGAAACTTATTCTGGCGATATAGGCTCAATACCATGCCGAAAAGACCATAGAACTGAGTCCCTTCCATAACCTGGCCAAAAGTAAAAATGTTCTTGGCGAGCATCTGCTTATTTTTGGTCACGGTTAGGTCGATGTCGCGACGCAGGGCGTGTGAGGTCCGGGTAACGAATTCGTTCTTTTTTACGATAGTCGGTATTTGCTCGAACATCGCTTCACATTCGTGAGGGTTGATGCCCAGCGAGCTGATCATATATAGCAAGCTGTCCGCATGGATATTTTCCTCGTGGGCATGGCGTCCCAAAACGAGTTTCAGCTCAGGTGCGGTAACAACCTCGCGAACGACGTGCAGGATATTGTCTCCGACAATGCCCTCGGCTGCCGAAAAATAGCCGATGCCCATCATAATAATCCACCGCTCGCTGTCTGATAGCGCATCCGCGTCTCTCCATTGCTCAACATCCTTTTGCATCGGGATGTCTTCCGGCTCCCAGTGATTTGCCTTCATGGTCTTATACAGATCATAGGCCCACTGATATTTGAGAGGCAGCAAATTGAAAGTCATGGTCTGGCGACCGTTGATGATCTGTTTAGCGGCAAAGGCGGCTTCAGCTTTTTCTTGGTCTAGAACAAATGATTTATTTCCGATTTGGTAGGTTTTATCCATTTTGGGAAGCTTTGGTGAGTGTAGGAATTGAGGTTTAAATTTGCTTTGCTGCTTCGTGTACGGTCGCGCAAAGGTGGAGTCTGTAGAGTCGTTCAATTAAGGGCTGATTTTACTAAAAAGTCAACGGATACCCCAACATATAGGGTGATTAATCAAAAATTGACACAATATGTGGGAAATTCGAAGAGAACCGCGTAAAGCAACGACAATGCCGAATTCTCCCCGAATCCCGTAAAAATCGCTACCTTTCGCATTTTTTCTGGTCAGAGACCGCAGGATCTCAGAAACCCGGAAAATGACATTCCAATCAAGATCGCCGCAAGGGCATGTTATTTTTCTTTTTCACCAATTCACATTCATTCACAGAACCTAATTTAAATAGCGTTATTCTGTGAATTTACTGTATATGGCCAGCGGCTTCACTAATTTTTCTGTAAGGTTCGAAACCAATCGCGTTTTCCGGATTTTCACCTTGATATGACGACTCTTGCAACGGCAGCCGGATACGGCTGGGAAGCCTCATCCCAGACCAGGCTCGACTCTACGCAACGCACTATGCGTGACTCCGCCCCATCCAACTCTATTAACGATCCAGACGCTGACCTAATGCTCGCCGTTGCACGCGGCGACGAGGCAGCCCTCACCCAGCTCATCGACCGATGGAAAGGTCCGCTCATCAGCTTCTTTTTCCGTTCCGTGCGCTCCCAGGAATTGGCTGAAGATCTGGCGCAAGAAGTCTTCATTCGAATCTACCGCGCTGCACCACGCTATCGACCCGAGGCAAAATTTTCCACCTATCTATTCGCGATCGCTCGCCGACGTTTAATCAACGAGCATCGTCGATCCACCCGCAAACCCCTCGAGCTCGTAGACCCCCACGATCTGCGTTCTGTTAAAAGTGACCAATCCAACAAACAACATTTATTTGAGATCGAAGA
>JBCCBL010000329.1:0-3362 GCA_039034055.1 Verrucomicrobiota bacterium
ACCGAAGAGTTAGCTCGCTATCAACGCAACGCCGTCCCCTTCAATCTCGTCTATGGCCCCAGCCTTGACGACCCGATGATTCTACCAGAAGTCCTCACGCCTTCCATCATTCTAGACGCCTTCGACACCGCCCAGTAAAATTAGCTCAGGTAAACGAGTTCCTCCCTCCGCGCTTCCTTTTGAAAATACAAAATAAACACATCGGTCGCCGTGTGTTGGGTAAACGGTGCCAAAAACTCGACAAACCAGGCATTCCCACGATGGGGTGAAAAGCTAGCTTCGTAAATCCATCCCGTTTGTCGGGGGTGTTTTCCAACGATCTCAAATTCGATCCGAGTCAGCCGAAATGTCTCTGGAGGAAGACGTTCAATCCATCCTTCAGACCAATCTATTCCAGGAGTTACAACATCTGGCTGCTCGATCCTAAGATTTTTTTCGAGACGCAGATTGATAGTCGCAGGATAGCAACTCTCAAGCTCCGGGAGATGCTGCAATAACAAGGGCAGTTGCCGGGGCACCGTCTTTGAGGCCCAGCCCAATCCGCTCGTTGGCCTTCCCGATATTCGAAATTCGCTCATTTTTCGAAAAACAAGGAATCCCCGCCCTCCATTCAATGGCAAACCGCGCATTGAGAACACATCGCTCAAAATCGTCGAGGGTTGGAACCCACTGAAATTTCCCGATTGCCAGGACAGTTCGCTGATTCACTGCCGACTTAGAGCGACCTTATGGAGCTCCCAAAAGTATCCGGCGCGGAAAATCGTAAGATTTTACTGCATACCATCCAGGCAAGCACCCTACCCTACACGGTCGCCGAAGCCACCGGTCCGCGGCAACTGACGTTCGTCAATCCCGCCTTTACCGATTGTACCGGCTATGATTTAGACGAATCGCTCGGTCGAAATTGCTCGTTCCTCCAGGGTAGCGATACCGAGAGAGACACGGTAGACCGCCTCCGCAAGGGCCTTGATACCTACACGCCTGTCAATCTAGAAATCCTGAACTACCGGAAAGACGGCACCCCGTTCTGGAATTATCTGCGCATTTCGCCGGTGTTCTCTGACAGCCAAGAACCTATCGCATTTGTTGGCATTCAAGCCGATGTCAGCGCGCGCCGCAACGCAGACCGAATTGCTCGCGAACGCCAAAAATTCGAAGCCCTCGGCACCGCCTCTGCCAACATCAGCCACGAAATAAAAAATGCCCTGCAGCCCTTATTCTTACTGAAAGATCTGCTAGAGGATTGGAAACGCCTCGATCCCGCCACCATTGAGCGCACTCTCAAAGCCTTCGGCACCAACCTGGATATGGCTGATAAAATCGTCCGAGGATTTCTGAGATACTCCCGACAAGGCGAGCAAACAGCCCATGTTGTGAATTCTGAAACCCTTCACCAAACCACCAACGACTTCCTAAAGAGCGCGATTCCCAATCGCATAAAATTAATCTCAAGTTTTGCTGAAAGCCTTGCTGGCACATCCATCGAAGTCCCCGAAAATGCCTTCCAGCAGGTAATTCTAAACCTCGCCAACAACGCCGCAGACGCCATCTCGGACAAAGGCACAATCGAGATCCGTTGGTCCGAAGAAACGATCTGTGGCAAGATCGACGGAGATCAAATGCTCTTATCAGGAGCCTACTTATCCGTCGAACTTCTGGATGATGGATGCGGTCTGCCAGAAGGCAAAGAACAGTCCATTTTCAACGCGTTCTACTCCACCAAACCCCCTGAAAAAGGCACGGGAATCGGACTATCCGTTTCCCGTGAGATGGTCACCGAGTGGAACGGTCATATTTATGCGGAGACGACTCAAGACCATAGAACTTGTTTTCGCATACTGCTACCGCTCAAGAAACCGAAAACCTACCCGAATTAAGTTACATATGAAAACAATCCTCATTGTAGACGACATGTCTGGAGTCCGAGAAGCGATGTCCGTACTTCTCGAAATTGCCGGATACAACGTGAAAACTGCCCAAAACGGTGAAGAAGGTTACCAACTCGCCGCGACCTCGAAGCCCGATCTCATCATAACCGACATCCTCATGCCAGAACTCGATGGCAATGAGATGATCATGAAACTGCGAGAGGCCGCTCAATTCACGCCCATTCTCGCGATGTCGGCCGGGGGGCATGGGGTATCTTCGGAAAGCGCTTTGAGCCTATCAAAAGAACTCAACATCAACACAATCGAAAAACCTTTTTCTAAAGAACAGCTCCTCGCAGCAGTGTCTTCGATTCTAAACACATCGGTATCATGCTAATCACACAACTCCTGCGCCCTCGCATTAGCCTGCGCATCCTTGCGCTCATCGCGATCATGATCGGCGCGATGACCTACTCCAGCGATTTTGCAATTTCAAAAATTCGCGAGATCGGCAAAGAGATGGAAGACATCGCTCACCGTGATTTACCGCTCACTCAAGCCCTCGAGAAGGTCACGGTCCATGAGCTAGAATTACAAATTTTATTCGAAAAAGCACTACGTCTCGGACTGATAGATAATCAAGAATCCAGAGACTATTTCAAGAAAACAACCTCTGAGATTAAGGGAATCAAAGAAAAGATTCGTACTGAAATTGAAGCAGTAATCGCACTTACGGGACGTGTCTTGTCTGAAGACATTCCAGACTACACGCGCGACGAATTCGTTCTTATACAAAATGAGATGCGAGTGGTCCTACGAGACTACCAAGAATACAAGAAACACCTCGAGGCCACCATTGCTTTGATAGAAGTCGATTCGACCCGTTTTACCGAGGGATACTCCGACGGAATCTACCACGAAATTGAGATTTCAGAAAACTCTCAAGATGCACTCGCTCATAAAATTGAATCAGTATTGTCAGAGATCACCTCATTTACGATCCGCGCAGCCGAAACTGCAGTCGAGCATGAGCATCATGCAGAAGAGCAACTCGCCAACATCAAATGGATCATTGCTTCTGTATCAGGAATTCTGGGAATCATCATTGCCCTTGGGGTCACCCGCCCAATCGGAAAGCTCGTCGCATCAATGAAACGCATTTCTGCCGGCGATCTCGATTCTAAAATTCCTAAGACCTTCTTCAATGACGAAGTTCGCGACATGAGCCAAGCCATGGAATTCTTCCGAGCCCAGGCAAAGAAGGCGAATGACCTGGATGAAAAACAAAAACTCCGCCAAAGCGAAATCAACCAGCTCATCGGAATCTTCGGATCTAGCATCGGAGGGGTCTTTGAAAATATCTTAAATTCCTCCAAAAGCGTCCTAGACCGCGCGTCTAGTATGAAGACTTTGAGTCAAGACAACTCCAATTCATCCAGTGAACTGGAAATGGAAGCACGCGAATCTGAAAACAACACTTCGACGATCAATGCC
>JBCCBL010000330.1:0-3359 GCA_039034055.1 Verrucomicrobiota bacterium
CCAATAACTATGGCCCCTACCAATTCCCCGAGAAACTCATTCCCCTGATGATCCTCACCGCACTTGAGGAGAAGCCCCTACCCGTTTATGGAGACGGCCAAAACATCCGCGATTGGCTCTACGTCGAAGACCACGCCAGCGGCATCCATGCAGCCCTTGAAAAGGGTCAGCTCGGAGAAGTCTACTGCATTGGTGGCCGCGCGGAGATGAAAAACATCGAGATCGTCCACACTCTCTGCGACATCCTCGACGCCCTACGCCCTCGCTCATCCGGCACCTACCGCGACCTCATCACCTTCGTCAAAGACCGCCCCGGCCACGACCGACGATACGCCATCAACTGCGACCGCATCGAAACCGAACTCAACTGGAAACAAAAAGAAACCTTCGCCACCGGCATCCGCAAAACCATCCAATGGTATCTCGACAACAAAACATGGTGCGACGATATCACTTCAGGCAATTACCAACGCCAACGCTTGGGTTCAGAAATTTAACCACCAATCACACTAATCTCGCGAATGCTTAAATTGAATTCTTCTCACGACCCCACCCACTTCACCCATAAAAGATTTGTGTTATCCGTGGTCCACGAAACAAGTGTTATAAGCAGAAAAGACTGATCATGCAGTTATTCTCTGTTGACCACATACGTATATGCGCTAATTCTATGCGTTATGAGACAGGTTACTATCATGGATGCTCAGCACAACCTATCAAAAGTTTTACGCTCAATCGGCCCAAAGGAACGTTTGGCGATTACAAGAAACAAAAAAGTCGTTGCTGAAATCATGATTCCTGAAAGCGAGCAGACTGCTATTATTCCAGATTTTGAAGCCCGCGCGAAGGAAACCTGGGGAGATACTTGGCAAGGCAGTTCATCCGAAGACTTACTCAACGCGACCCGAGAAGATCGATGAACATATACTATGACACTGGACTTTTACTGAAGCTATACACTCTGGAACCTCAATCGCCAAAGGTCCGAGAATTCATTCGCAGTCATAACCAGAAGATACCCCTTCTCAGCATACATCAAAGTGAATGCGCTTCAGCACTACATTTGAAAGCTTTCCGCAAAGAATGCACACGCGCTCAAGCCAACAGAGCCCTATCTGACATAGCGGAAGACCAAAGAATGGGATTCCTAACACTCCTAAGCGCTAACTGGGACAAAATCTGGAGTAAAACCATAGAACTAAGCCAAGCCTACACAGCCACCATAGGATGCCGGACCCTAGACACACTGCACGTTGCCGCAGCTCTAGAATTCGGATTTCGCGAATTCGCATCCTCCGACACTCGCCAAAAAACCTTGGCAGAGCAAACTGGCATGATCGTCCATGACCCAACATCAACGAATTGAAGCTTAACCGATAGAAATGCCCACGCTTGGGAACGGGGTCTTAAACTACTTCCGAGCGGAGCGACAAGACCGAATCCAAGGAGATCGTAACCACTGCGCAGATCACAAGAATATCTCAGCTAAACTATGAATTCCAACTCCACTCAAAAAAGATTTGTGTGATCTGCGTGATTCGTAGTTCCATCCAAACTCTCTCCTATGTCTCGTAAAGGTATCATTCTCGCTGGCGGCTCTGGCACCCGCCTCTATCCGCTCACGATAGCGGTATCAAAACAGCTTCTACCCATTTACGATAAGCCGATGATTTATTATCCGCTTTCGGTGCTCATGCTAGCAGGCATCCGCGAGATCCTAATCATCACAACCCCGCACGACGCTCCACTTTTCAAAAAACTCCTGGGCAACGGCAGCCAGTTTGGAATCGAACTCGAATATGCGGAACAGCCCAAACCCGAAGGATTGGCTCAAGCATTTATCATAGGAGAAAAATTCCTGAACGGCTCTCCGAACTGCCTAGTTCTCGGAGATAACCTATTCTACGGACACGATTTCCAAGACTTCCTCAACGCTGCAGGAAGACGCGAAACAGGTGCAACCGTTGCAGGCTACCGCGTAGCCGACCCCAAAGCCTACGGGGTAGTCGAATTCGACGAAACAGGCAAAGCGATCTCAATAGAAGAAAAACCCAAAAATCCGAAAAGCGATTACGCCGTCCCCGGCATCTACTTCTTCGACGACCGAGCCTCCGAATTTGTAAAACACCACAAACCCTCCCCTCGCGGTGAACTCGAAATCACGACTCTCATAGAAGACTACCTAAAAGAAGGCTCCCTTCAGGTAGAAAAACTAGGCCGAGGCACTGCCTGGCTCGACACGGGCACCCACGACTCCCTCCTAGACGCTGAAGTCTTCGTAAGAGTCCTCGAAAAACGCCAAGGTCTCAAAATTGCATGCCTAGAAGAGATTGGATTGGATAACGATTGGATCGATCGCGAAACCCTCGACAAGCAAATCGCAACCCTGGGCAAATCCAACTATGGGCAGTATTTGAAGGCCCTGTAAGTCATAATCTCGATGAAAACAGCCTCCTTTCAAGCAGTCACGAATGCCTTAAACGAAGCAGAGGTTCGATACATTGTCGTTGGAGAGTTAGCGGTTATTGCACATGGATACCTGCGATCGACTCGCAACGCAGACATTGTTCTCGAATTAATCCCAGAAAACATACAAGCAGCCTTCGCAGCATTGAACAAGATCGGTTTTAATCCGACCCTGCCGATAACATCAGAACAATTTTCAAACCCGGAATTACGGCGACAATGGCAAAAAGAGAAAAACATGCAGGTGCTCCAATTCTGGGCCGATACTTATCCCGACTTGAAACTCGATGTATTCATCGAACATCCTTTTGACTTTGAACTTGAATGGCAAAATTCTATGGAAATCCATCTGGGTACTAAAGAATCAGAAATCCGAATAGCTAGCATCCCAGCTCTAATTTCTATGAAACGGGTTGCCGGGCGCCCTAAAGATTTAGTGGATATCGAATACTTGGAAAAAATCCAAAACGAACTAAAGCCATGAAATTAAGTTCTGAAAACGAAGGAACATTTGAAGACGCCGAAATAGAAAATCTACGCAGCTGGCAAAAACTAAGCTTCAAGGCGAAACTAGACGCCAACGAAGAGATGAACGCACTCTTTGATGCGGTGATTAAAGAAAAGCGCGCCCAAAAAAAACCCTTCATCGATCCAGCTACCCAAAAGATTACCTTTTAAACACCCCTTCCGATACTATTTATCCAAAGACCATTTTTGCACCTGTATGAATTTTAAAGAACAGTATTCTTTTTGCGAGAAACATCATCGGTGTTCATCTAATGAGAAATATGGTAACACCAAGGACCGCAAACATGGACAGAGTACCCTGGGCTCAAAGGATTCAATACCAAAGGAAAAATCCACACATCCAAAAAACGAATACGCGGCCCGCG
>JBCCBL010000331.1:0-3338 GCA_039034055.1 Verrucomicrobiota bacterium
AATCCGGGCGACGACCTCCAAGCGATCTTGGATTCCGGTGATGATTTAGTGCTCCGGCAGCAAGCGGTCTATGAGGTTGCGAAGACGCTCAGGTATAAGAAAGCGGGCCAGCGGATCTATACTCAAGGAGCGCGTTTCCCTTCGGAATACGCCACTTTGAAGATCACCGATGATAGCTTGATGATGTTGATAAACGGCTCCCATGTTGAGGGCGTGATCCTGGAGCGTGTCATTTGCGACGGGAATCGCTATGAACTCGGAGTTGTTGACAAGCCCGACCGGATTGGTGGTGGAGGGCAACCCGCGATGGTCCATTTTGGGGCTAAGGGCGGCGATGGGACGATCATCCGCAACAACGTATTTATGAATACGCGGACCTGGTCCACGGTGAAAATGCACGAGGGGGCTTCGGGAATGCTTACCGAGAATAACATCATTTTCAGTATCGGTGTCGATCCGCGTGGAAACGGGCGTGAGACGAATGAGATTCCGTTCACTTGGTCCGACGGAGTTTCGTGTGCGGCGACTGATTCAGTGATACGAAATAACCTGATAATCGATCCGACGGATGTTGGGATCGTACTTTACGGCGCCCCAGGAACGGTCGCTGAAAATAACGCAATCGCAACGATTTCACGGGAGTCGATGGGTGGAATCAATCTCGTGGATCCTCTGGAACTCTACGCAATTGATGAGGAAAAAAACATAATTGATTACCGGGGGGTAAAGATCCGTAACAATTATATTGATGCTTTCGGCGCGCGCATACACATGAGCATTCCAGTTGGGTGTGCGGTCTGGGTACCCCATTGGAAAGGAAAAATTCTTCTCGGAGGGGAAGTCTCTTACAATACCATTGCTGGGGATGCATCTGCTTATGGAATTGTCGCGCATGGAATCTCTGAGTGGACCATTATGGGCAATATTAGCACTGGGAAATATTCTGGATTGGCGGAATATGGTGATCACCGCAACCCGCCTGACGGCCCAGCTCCCTTCCTTTTCGATAAGCCAAGTGTCGTGAACTCAGAATTACAATCGGACTTTGTGCCAGTGGAGCGACACATTGATCATTTGCTCCGCACTCAGATGGCACCCACAGATCAATTTGGCTATCAAATGCACGACTATGGTCACTACGAGATCCAAGCCGTAGTGAATGCAGCATATATTGAAATGCTCGGCCGAGACCCGACCGAGCGCGAGTTTACGGTCGCTAAGCAGCTTTTGGAGTCACGTCAGAGAAACGCAGATGGGTTGCGTCGGACGATCATGAATACAAAAGAATTCATGGAAAAGAATGGCGATCTCAATCCAAACGATCTCCACCCGTTCCGCAATCAACTCTGGTTTGAAATTTGCGACAAAATCATCCGCGAACAGGGTGGGACTTTTTCTGCAGTGGCTCTCTACAAAGATGCCCTTGCAGCGCTTTATCGTAACTAGTTTCCTGATACATCAGGGCTGGTTTTCCGTTGGGCCTTTCCATGGAAAAACGTCAAAACCCCGGGACCATCTTTTGAGTCAGCGGGGGACTCCTCGAATCTATCGGTAAGAAAATTCTAGGCGAAGTTCTCGGTAATTAAGATTTCGCAATCTGAGGTCGCTTCGTAGCTGAGCGACTCTTTAGCCGGGAGGAGGGCGTTGTCGCCACGGGCAAGGGTAGAGCTGTCGCTAGATTCTTTGAGATTGCCCTTAACCACGCTGAGGATGCGCGGTTGCCCGGATGAGAAGGCAACGGATTCGCCCAACTTGAGCACTACTTTTTTGAGATGGAAGACATCGCTTTCGGCAAGGATTTGGGTAACACCGGTCGGTTTGAGGGTCTCGGGTTCAAAGTCATTAAAGTCTGAACTCTTGAGCGACTCCTCGATGTGTAGCTGGCGGGGGTTTCCATCGAGTCCGACACGTCCCCAGTCGTAAACGCGGTAGGTAGTATCCGAGTTTTGCTGGATTTCAAGAATGAGATTTCCACCGCCGATGGCATGAATGCGACCGCTTGGAATGAAGATCGATTCGCCGGCCTTTACGGACATCGTGTGGACAAGTGGTTCCAGAGCGTTGGTTTTCAAGCCCGCTTCAAAATCGGCTTTGCTCACACCTGTTTTCAGGCCAGCCATCAAGGTCGCATGAGGTTCGGCGTCCGCGATATACCAATTTTCGGTTTTTGGTTCTCCATCCAGGCTGGGAGCAGTGTCTGCCGGCGGGTGTACTTGCAGGGAGAGTTTTTCCTGGCAGTCGAGCCATTTTACGAGAATCGGAAATGGCCTTTCGGGGTCATATCCGGCACCCATGATTCCTTCGGGATCACTGCTGATCAGTTCGCGAATCGTCTTGCCATCTGAAGTAGTAGATTGTGCCTCAGGCCTATCTACCATTTCCCAGCTTTCGCCGATAACTTTTTCAGCTGGGAGGGTGCGTCCGAGTTTAGACTCGAAATTGGTGCCACCCCAGACCCGTTCTTGATAAATGGGGGAGAAAAGAATGTGTTTCATATACAAAGTGTAGGTCCCCGACTGATACATTCTTGCGAGGAATATTTGGAAAATTACTGAAGCTCGATGGTGACGATTTTTGATTTGCCCACAGAGAGTTTTAGGGAACCGTCGGTGAATTCCAAAGAATCTTCGCGGATTTCCTTGAGGTTTACCGACCACGCTTCGCTGAATGGAAGTCCGAAGGATAGGTTTACCTCTTGGGTTTCGCTGGTGGGGTTGTGAAGGCGCAGGATCAGGGATTCGCGATCCTCGGCCTTTTTGAAGGCAGTGAGCACCACGGCATCGTTGTCGATTGCGTAGTGAGATACGCTAATCGGAAGCGTGCCGCCCTTATTGTTGGATATCTGGGTGGGAGCGACTTTGTTGTTGATCTTGTCCGCTTCGGCAAAGGCTTTACCTTCAATCCAGTTTCCTTTGTGGGGATATATTGCATACTCGTAGTCGACGGTCTGGAGCATTTGACTTCCTAGGGCTTCCGGGAATTCGGATGAAACACGGGATTCCGTACAGATACGATTGCGGATCGCGCGCAGCATCGTAAGCGCAAGGGTACGGCGATCGTCTTCGAGGAGCTGGAATTCGGTGAGGCAGTTGTTGAGGACCGAGAGTCCCTGTTTTCCATCGTTTACCGAACAGAACTCTGCCATAGGGCGGAGGGCCATCTCAGGGTAGAATTTACCTTCTGAGTCTTTCTCGTGTACAACGCTGCGACGATCCACCGTAAAGTGTCCAGAGGCATCACTATAGTTGGTTTGGATGTCAGTCGGGATGAGGCAGCGCACGCGGTGGTCCTTGGCTTTGTTGTCGATAGAGGTTTTCACCTTCAAATGTTTGCAGCCT
>JBCCBL010000332.1:0-3337 GCA_039034055.1 Verrucomicrobiota bacterium
TAGGGCCTGTTGAACCCCTTCGCCCGATACATCGCGGGTGATGGATACATTGTCGGTCTTCCGACCAATTTTGTCGATCTCGTCGACGTAGATGATTCCGACCTCAGCCTTTTTGACATCGTAGTTAGCGCCTTGCAGCAAGCGTAGGACGATATTCTCGACATCCTCTCCGACATATCCTGCTTCAGTCAGGGTCGTGGCATCGGCAATCGCAAAAGGAACATCGAGCATCTTGGCGAGCGTCCTTGCCAAAAGGGTCTTTCCGGAACCGGTCGGTCCGATGAGCAGGATGTTACTCTTTTCAATTTCGACGTCCTCGTACCCTTTGGCCCGAGTTGTGAAAGCCGCATCGGCTTCTGGGTTTATGTCTCGAGCTAAACGTTTGTAGTGGTTGTAGACCGCGACCGAAAGGGCTTTTTTGGCCTCCCCTTGGCCAATAATATATTCGTCGAGGCGTCCCTTAATTTCGGACGGTCGCAGAAGATTGAAGGCACTTTCGTTTTCAATGACCGGGTCCTCTTCCTTGATCTCCCGATCGATTATTGTCTTACACACGTTTACGCACGAGTCGCAGATATGTACGCCAGCTGGGCCTGCAATCATTTTGCGAACCTCGTTCTGCGATTTTCCGCAGAATGAGCAGAAGGTCATGCGAGAAGATTTTGCCATAGAGTAATTTATTGGGCGCTGAAGGCCCTACTTTGTCTCATTTTTCTTAAACACCTGGTCAACGAGGCCATAGTCCATCGCCTCTTGGGCTGTCATGTAAAAATCGCGATCAGAGTCTTTAGCGATCTGTTCGACGGATTGGCCCGAGCGCTCCGCCAAAAGCTCGTTAATTGAACTCCGCCAGCGCATGATTTCTTTCGCCGCAATTGCGATATCAGAGGTCTGGCCCCCAGCACCACCCGAAGGCTGGTGAATCATGATCCGGCTATTCGGAAGTGCGTAACGCTTTCCCTTTGTCCCAGATGCAAGAAGGACCGTTCCCATGCTGGCGGCGAGGCCTACGCAATAAGTGACCACATCGCAGCTCAGCATGTTGATAGTGTCATAAATCGCCATCCCATCGGTGACACTCCCTCCGGGTGAGTTGATGTAAAGGTTGATGTCTCGTTTCGGGTCTTCCATCTGCAGGAAGAGTAGTTGAGCGATGATCGAATTCGCGACATAGTCATCAATCGGGGACCCGATGAAAACGATACGATCTTTTAATAAGCGGCTATAGATGTCCCAGGCACGTTCCTGGCGACCGTCGCGCTCGACTACTGAGGGTAGTGGTAAATAAGCTCCCATAGGTGTTAAGTTATGAAAATATAAGAGTTTGCAACGGCTAAGCTCTACTTATCGCCATCGCTTTCGCTATCAGTATTAGATTCTCCGTCTGGACTGGAGATTTTTGCCTCCGCTACGAGAAACTCCAAAACCTTGTTAAACAACGCCATCCTTTGGAACTCGTTAAGGAGTTCACGATTCTTCTGCAATTCTTTGACCAGGGCATCAGGCGTCGTGCGACGCGCCATTGCTTCCTGGTAGATGACCGATCCAATATCGTTTTGCTCGACCTTGATTCCCTCCTTCTCGGCAATCTCGGACAGGATGTTTTGAAGCTTTACCCGATTCACCGCGGCCGTCTCTGCTTCAGAAATCAGATCTTCACGACGATTATTTAGCTCCTCGTGGCTGACCCCGCGCTGGGTCTGCTTTTGCATAAACTCAACGAGCATGCTGTCTCGCTCGACTTCGATCAGTGACGCCGGCACTTCGAAATCATGAGCAGAGATCAAGTGATCCTGAATCTGGCGGCGCACTTCATTGCCATTTTGATGGATCTTTTGCTGTTTGATGTTGCCGGAAACCTTCTCACGAAGTTCATCAATCGACTCCACTTCCATCGACTCAAGCAGCGTTGCGTCCAGCTCAGGGAGCTTCTTTTCTCGGACTTCAAAAACTTCGAGATCGTAAACGGCAGCCTTACCTTTCAAGGCATCATCGGCGAAATCTTCGGGGAATGCGTAATCTACAGTCGACTTATCGCCTGCACTCAGACCTATGATGCCTTCAACAACTGCCGGTACTCCAGGTGCCGTTTCAGATCCGGCTTCCTCCCAAGTTGAGGTCTGTTCAGAATACATTTTGTTCTCAGAAATCTCAGAAATCGGCTGCCCGTCAATCTTGCCGGTATATGCGAGCCGCACGAAGTCACCGTTTTCCGCAGGGCGCTCGACCACATTGTATTCTGCGCGTTGATTTCGGATCTCCTCGATAGCTGCTTCAATCTCAGACTCCACCACATCGGTGGATCCACCCTTCGCTTCGAGGCCCTTATACTCAACCAGAGTGAACTCTGGATAGACATCGAGTGTGAATGAAAGCTCAGCGTCCTGGCCGACCGAGATTTCGGTGGGATCGGTCGTTTCGACGACTGAAGCAACCTTAAGGTCGTTTTCGCTTATCGCGTTTTGGTAAGCGCTCCGCTGGACCGCACCCAAAAGATCATCGGCAATCTCCTTCTTGTATCGCGCCTTGATAATATTCGCCGGTGCCTTTCCAGGCCGGAATCCAGGCACTTTTGCCTGGCGAGCGTAGTTATTGATCAGCTTCTTCTCTTCGGATGCGATTTCGGATCCTGGGACAGAGACGATGACTCGTTTACGAGTGGGAGAGATGGGCTCTAAAGTGGTATTCACGCGGACTTCGTAGGTTTGTCGATAAATCGAAAAACCGATAGATATAAGGCTCGGGTTTGAAACGGGTCAATTCCGAAAAGCCCTAGACCGATTCGGCGTGCTCCTGGATCCTAAACTCCTGCGAAATATTCCCAGGAATACGATCGTGACTCGAGATATGATTGGGTTAGATCCCTCAATTCGACGGAAGCGAATCGCCCGAAATATTGATCGGATGATCGGGATCTCCGGCGAGATGGACAGTCTGGGTCGGGAAGGCAAAATCGATTCCAGCTTCTTTGAATCGCTTGAGTATCTCCGAATTCACCCACTCCGTGAATGCAAGGTAATCCCAATACGCAGGGGGATGATACCAGTAGATACACATAAAATTAAGTGAGCTGTCTTTGAATTCATTGAAATAGACACGCGGTGGAAAATCTTCCGCCATCCCCTCGTGGTCTTTCAAAATATCCTCCAGAATTGCCTTAGCCTCCTGGACCTTTTCTGGAGGCGTTCCGTAAGTGATTCCGATATTAAAAATCCGGCGAATGAAGGGGCGCTTGGCGATATTATGAATCACCGAATTCGCCAAACTCGCGTTGGGAATCGTCACCAAATGGCCGTCCAACCGACGAAGCCGGGTTGAGCGAAGTCCGACACTTTCA
>JBCCBL010000333.1:0-3324 GCA_039034055.1 Verrucomicrobiota bacterium
ACTCAACCTTTATTCTAATATGAAACAATACATTCTCTTAGCAGCTTTGCTTTTCTCCTCGGTCTGTTCCGCTGAGACTAAAGCCATGGGCCAATATCAAATTGGGCTCTCAATGTATTCGCTACGTCAACTATTTCAGTCCGGTGAACTGCATGCCTTTGACTATCCTCAGTTTGCTGTGGATAATTTTGGCATCACTCAGATTGACGTTTGGGATGGAGCATTCCCTAAAGGATGGAAAAACGACCCTGACTTTTTACCGGAATTGAAACGACGGGCCGACCTCGCTGGCACTGAAATATTTCTCTTCATGTCTTTCACATTGGATGTGTCATCGGCCGACGACGCCAAGCTCCAGGCTGCAGGCAACAGATTTAAGAGCGCAATTGACAACGCGGTTGTTCTCGGGGCCGAATATGTGCGCATCTTCCTCAAAACCAATGATCAGGTTGAGGAGGCAGAGGCCGTTCGCAGAGCGGTTGTCGCCCTCCGCCCATTTGCTGACTACGGGGAGGAAAAAGGAGTCATTGTTGCAATCGAACCGAAACAATCGAGTCGGCTGGGCTCTGGCACTTTTCTCGCAAAGGTAGCAGCCGAGCTGAATCATCCGTTTTGCAAACTGATGCCTGACTTCGGAAAGATGAGTAAATCGGATTTCTATCAAGGCACAGCAGATATGATGCCCTATACCGCAGTCGTTTCTGCGAAGGGACTAAACTTCAAAAAAGACGGATCACAAAAGAATTTTGACTACCCTCGTCTAATGAAAATCATCCGAGATGCTAAATTCGAAGGTATCGTCGCAATCGAATATGAGGGTAAGAATAAGGGCCCAGTAGAGGGAGTGATAGCGATGCAAAAGATCCTTGAAGAGCAAAATATTGCTCAGTGAATCACGCGTTTAACGGGTTTGATTCTCACAAGCTTCGCCTAATAAAAATTAATCCACGATCATAAAGATTTGGGAGACCGCAGTCGCTCTGAGATGTATCAAAGCGCCGGCGGTCGGTATTCTCACTCACTGGGAGCAAAATTATAAATGATGTCAACGCACCAAAGTACTCACGACACACTCTTCAGATGTGTTAGCATTCTGGTATTCCTTTGCTGTTCACTATCCTTAGGGGGTGCTGAAAAGCCAAATATTGTCATCTTTTTGGTGGACGACATGGGCCTGATGGACACATCGGTCCCAATGCTCGTTGATGCAGAGGGAAATCCAGCAAAGCACCCTCTCAATGACATCTACATCACCCCGAATATGGAAACACTGGCATCCAGAGGAATTCGCTTCTCTAGGTTCTATGCCCATTCGGTATGTTCCCCGTCGCGAGTATCCCTACTGACAGGACAGAATTCCGCGAGGCACCGTGTCACTCAATGGATAAGCCCGAATAAGAGAAACCAGGGTAAATTCGACCCGCCTGAATGGAATTGGGCGGGCCTGAATGCGTCCTCTGTGACCCTGCCACGAGTCCTCCAAAACAACGGCTACCAAACGATCCACGTAGGCAAGGCCCACTTTGGTCCGCACAAGCACGTTGGCAGCGATCCTCTACAACTGGGATTCGACGTTAACATAGCGGGAAATGCCCTCGGCCTTCCGGGTAGTTATCTGGGAAAAAACAATTTCACAGGAAGCAATGGCAAACATCCGATCCCTCACCTCGAAGAATATCACGGATCCGATACGCATCTAAGCGACGCTTTAACGTTCGAGGCGATCAAGCAAGTAGAGAAGACGATCCAAGAGGATAAACCCTTTTTTCTGCATCTTTCGCATTATGCAGCCCACGGTCCATTTGAAGAAGATCCGAGATTCGCGGAAAACTATAAAGATAACATTGCCAAAGTAAAACCCCGTAACTTTGCGACCCTCATTGAAGGAATGGACAAATCCTTAGGAGATCTGCTGAACGCTTTGGAAACTCTGGGGGTTGCCGAGGAAACACTCATATTTTTCATGGGGGACAACGGATCTGCTTCGCCCATAGGAGGCAACCACACCATCGGCAGTTCTGCTCCCTTGCGCGGCAAAAAATCAAATCACTATGAAGGGGGGATGCGCGTTCCTTTCATCGCCTCTTGGGCAAAGCCGGTTCAAGACAGTGTGTTACAGAGTAGGCTTCCGATTAAATCAGGCGAAATTCAGACACAAATGGGAGCGATCATGGATATTTTTCCCACGATCATTGAACTCGTGGGTCTCGAGAAAGTGAACGACCATTTTGTAGACGGACAAAGCCTCAGTCGCCTACTTGATGGATCAAAGGATTCTAGTCGCCATGAGATCTTTTTAAATCACTACCCACACGCTCACAAATCATCGTATTTCACGTCTTATTGTTCAGGAAACTGGAAACTGATTTATCATTACATTCCAGAAAACGGTTATGGTGGTCATTATGAGCTGTTCGATCTCAGAAATGATCCCGAGGAATCTCAGAACTTAGCCAAAAACTATCCAGAAAAGCTTACTCAGATGATCCAGGAAATGTCTCAACAACTTGCTGAGAAGGACGCGCTATTCCCGGTGCAATCGGGCGAATCTCTGTCTATAAAATTCCCCTAAGGACCTGCGCTCCACGTTCCATTGACCATGGAGCACCCGTAATTCGACGATGCTCCGTTCTCATGGGGTGTTTACCACGAATCGCGACTTTTCTTTCACGATATTTGAGTGAAACCTTAGCTCAGATTAAAGCTTAGTGTGCCTGGTATCCCCTTCTCAGAAGTAAAATCCTAACCTGAATTTCAGTCAGTGGACTGCAATTTGACAGACATCGTGAGGCCTTTGAAGAGACGAGGCTCTGTTTGATCTCTTCTCCGAAGCCAGCCTTATACACTTGAGAGACCCTACCCCCCTCGGTGCCGACTCAGCCAAACCGACCTTGCCAATTGCACTACAAAGCCTCTCCTCCCCAAAACTCACTGCTCAATCACCCGCTCCAAAAAACACACATTAGCTCTTGCAGCATCGTGATTGAAACCCACCCCTCTCCTGGCCCGGACATCACCTAACTCCTTCGAGTCTCCAGCTCAATGAAGTCATTGAGTCGGAAAACAATCCAGGCTCTCTGGGTGTGTCCGACGATTCCCGTTTCGAAATCGCTGATACCGAATCGATGACTTTCAGTGAATACCGTGTTTGCCGAAACCGTGCTTGCCTACCCGAAGGTTCCTTCAGCGGTTCAAAATTGTAACGGCAATTAAGCACCGATAGCCGGTGCATGATCGAATTTTCGAAAGGCTTCATTCGAGCCCACCCACTTTGATAGCCATCGATCCCGACCTCGCACCTTCCGAGTATTTAGTCGACCGCAC
>JBCCBL010000334.1:0-3324 GCA_039034055.1 Verrucomicrobiota bacterium
AGACTCCGGTGAGGTATTCTATCGCGGAGAATCGGTTTCACAGGACCTTAACACGGCAAGATCCTTCCGGAAACGCATGAGCTATATGTTTCAAAACTCGGCGCTTTTCGATTCTTTAAGCGTCTACGACAACATCCTCCTCCCGCTCAAAGAGCACAAAATTGGAAGTCGGCAGTCACAACATAAAAAAGTCCTCCAGCTCCTCAAAGTCTTAGAAATCGGTAACATAAAAGATAATTATCCTGGAGAAATTTCGGGAGGAATGCAGCGCCGCGTCGCGCTGGCGCGTGCTCTAGTAACCGAGCCAGAAATTGTTCTATTTGATGAGCCAACCACCGGACTCGACCCGGTGAGACGCAACGCCGTGTTCAGCTTAATCGCAGATACTCAGACCAAAGTCGGATTTACCGCGATTATTGTAAGTCATGATATACCCGAGGTGTTCTACATTAGCGATCACATTGTCTTGCTCGACAATGGAGAGGCGGTGCTATCGGAACCAAGTCACATCATCGAGCGCTCTGAGAACGCGGTCTTGAGGAGTTTTCTCGACAGTCACGAAACACTCCAGAATGAGCTTTCAGGCCTTCTTGAGCCCCTTATTTTTGAACAGAGATATAACAATAGACGCCTCGACGAGCCAGCTGAGCTGTGGGTATTTCACCTCGAGGCATTCGACGACATTACCGAAGTCCTCGGTCATGTCGCAGCACAGCATCTCTTCCAAAACGTCGCAGAGGGAGTTTCCAGTTGCCTGGAGAGTTGGGAATATGCTTCGCGTTGCGGATGGAATGAAGTCGGAGCGGTCACCGTGAGAAAGGGAACTGAGGCAAGAGAGGCTTTGTTGCATGCTTTTGAAGCTAAACTGAGACAAATTCCGGAGATATCAGGAAGTTCCGAGGAACGCGATCGCGACGTCGATTTCTTTATAAGCGTGGCCCATATCTCCCTCGAGAGTGAAACCAATCCTCCCTTCCGAGACTCCTTGGCTAGCGCCCGCAAACAACTCAAACCTTTCGTCCAACTCTCATATACCGACACGCGCCCCCCGTTCTCTCTTTGATTTACTATGTATAATTCGCGCAAACAGGAATTCGCCGTAGGAGCTTTCGTGGTCGTTGGCCTTCTCGCTGCAATATATCTCACCCTCAGCCTCGGCGGGACACCTTGGTCGAGTGCCGATAGCTACAACATTCGTGCGCGTTTTAATGATGTGACAGGTTTACGCGAAGGCAGCGCAATTCGCGTCTCAGGCGTTAAGGTCGGTGTAGTGTCCAAACTAGAATTGGACCGCGAAACCTTCGCCGTTTGGGCATATATGAACATTCCAAATTGGTTGATTCTTGATGATGATTCCATCGCTTCTGTAAAAACCGATGGCTTGATTGGTGACAAATACCTGAGCGTTCAACCAGGCGGATCAGGTATCCCCATTGAACCTGGGGGCGATTTGTATGAGACTGAGTCCGCAGTTGATTTGGAAGGGCTGATTAAAAACTTTGCCTTCGGATCCGTTGAAGACTAATTGAGAACCTTTATCACGACCATGCATTACGCTGCTCTATTCAAAAACCTGATCGTATGGATTACGATCTTCGCCGCTCCCACACTTTGGGCGGCGACAGCAACCGAAAAGCTCGAGAAAGCGATCACCGAAGTGCAAAAACTGACTTCAGAAGGTCGTGATTTTACCCAACCTGAACATCGGGCAATGCTCAAAAAGCAGGTCGAGAATTTCTTTTCACCCCAGCACATTGCTCGCCGAGCCTTGGCACGCGGATGGGGCCAACTATCTCCAGAACAACAGACTGAATTTATATCAGATTTCTCAGAACTACTCATCCTAACCTACGCTGATCAGCTCAATAAAGGGGGTGATTCGAAGGTGAAATATTTAAAGGAGCTTCCTCTCGGCGAAACACGCAGGGAAGTACATACTGAAGCAGTATCCGATACGGGATCTTTAGAAATTTTATACCGCATGACTGTGGTCGACGGGGAGTGGCAGGTCTATGATGTAATTATTGAAGGCGTCAGCCTCGTCAGCAATTACCGAAGCCAATTTACGTCCTTACTCCAACGCAAAGGACCCGATGGTCTGATCGAGTCTCTGAGTAACCTCGTCGAGAAAAAGGAAAAATCAGTCAGTGTCCCTCAACCTTAAATCTGTTCAAGATCCTCATGACATCTGCAAAATTCAAACTAACCCTATTCTTATGTCTCTCGACGATACTCATCGTCGGTTCCGGATGCTCAAGCAAGGATGCAGAAACGAGTGCCCAGGATTCTGCGCGCTCAGCTTCAATGGGGGGTGATGAGGAATTCGCAGATTTCGAGGATGATTATGTAGAAGTTTCGGATCCTTTAGAACCGGTGAATCGAGCTGTATTCGCTTTCAATGACAAAGCTTACGATTGGGTCCTTGAGCCAATCGCTTCTGGATATAAGAAAGTCACTCCTGAGCCTGTACGCAAAGGAATTGGAAATTTTTTTGAAAACCTTGCCTTCCCTATCCGCTTAGTTAATTCGGCATTACAGGGAAAATTTGGCCGCGCTGGACAAGAAACCGGTAAGTTTTTTGTCAATACAACAGTCGGAGTATTCGGATTTATCAAGGTGTCAGATGATATCGACGGATTGGCCGATGTCCCGAGCGAAGACTTAGGCCAAACCCTCGGAGTCTGGGGAGTGCCGAACGGTCCTTACCTAGTCATACCTATCCTCGGGCCCTCCACAATTCGAGATGCAGTCGGTAGTATCGGTGATCCATACTTACACCCCTACGCATGGACCGAGCATGTGTGGGATGATTGGGAATGGGAAATCGAATGGTCATTGCAAACCATTGAATTAATCAACGACTCCCCGGATTTGATTGAAAGATATGAAATGATCGAAGAGATCGCGGTCGATCCCTACATTTCAATGCGGGATGCCTATTTTCAAAATCGCAAACGCGAAACAGAACGCTGAGTTAGGCGGTAACCGACTCACCACTCGTCGTGATTGCACTCTCTTTTACAAAGAGAGTGGCACGAGAGATGATCGTAAGAACGAAGGGCAAGATCGCGATGAGGTCAGCATCGTTCGGGTTGATCGGATTGAACACATGTGCTCCAATCGCTAAAAACATATTGAAAAATATGCCAGCATACGCCCATTCACGAAGCCATTTGGGGACCATCGGGGCCCAGAGCGCAAATGCTCCCGCGAGTTTCATGATGGCCATGGGGACGATCAACCCCCAAATCAGGATTTACGACCACGCAGGGCTTAGTCATAATCTCATAAACTCTCATTTGCTTTGGATCATGTCCAAAAGCT